>JBDSAK010000532.1:0-9409 GCA_039922195.1 Mycobacteriales bacterium | reverse complement strand
GAGCCGAACCTCGTCGCCGGCGACGGCGAACGGAGCCTCGATGGCGCGCTCGACCTTTTTGGTCACCACCTCGCCACTGGCCCGCGACCACTCGTCCAGCCCGTAGCCCGAGCCGGCCCGTAGTTCTGGCATGACCAGCAGGAAGTCGTCGCCGAGTCGGCCGAGCATGTCGCCGGCGCGCAGGGCCCCTCGGATGCGGTGCGCCGCATCGGAGAGCAGCCGGTCGGCGGCCGCATCGCCCGAGACCGCGCGCACGCCGTCGTACCCGTCGAACTTGATGAGCATCGCCGCCATCGCGACGTCGGCCTGCGCGCTGGCGCGGTCCATCGCGAAGCGCAACTGCTCCTCCAGTGCTGTTCGGTTGAGCAGCCCGGTCGCCGGGTCCTGCGTCGCCCGGCCCTCCACCTCGCGGCGCTGGCGGCGATGCTCGGCGGCGTCGACCGCCCAAGCGGTCCAGCCGATGACTGTGCCCTGCGGATCGACGACCGGCGCGCGGTCGAAGATGACCGCGACCCGCTCACCGTCGGGGCGGACGATCGAGACATCGGTGTGGACGTGCTCGCCGCGCTGGATCGCCGCCAGCTCGGCCGCGAACTGCTCGCGGCCGTCTCGGTGCACGACCGTGGTGCCGAACTCGTGTCCGGCGATGTCGGCAGGCTCGCGGCCGAACAACTGCGCGGCGGCGCGGTTCCAGTAGATGACGCGGTCACTGCCGTCGGCGGCGACGACCGCGGCGCCGAGACCGTCGAGCACCAGCGTCAGCACCTGCAGCGATCCTTCCTCGGGCGATCCTGCCTCGGGCGATCCTGCCTCGGCCGATCCTGCCTGCGCGGATGCCGCCTGCGCCGTCTGCCGCGGATCGTCGTCGTGCGCGTCGCTCGTCACGAAACCCCCTGCCACGGATGATCGTGGCGTCACTCTACGACGGACGACTCACCCAGCTGGCGTACAACTGCGCGTAGACACCGGGTACGCCGACCAGTTGCCCGTGCGACCCACGTTGGACGATCCGCCCGGCATCGAAAACCAGGATCTCGTCGGCGAGTTCAGCCGTCGACAGGCGGTGCGCGATGGTGACCTCGGTCCGGCCTTCGGCCACCCGCTCGAGCGCCCGTTGCAGCCGCACCTCGGTCGCCGGGTCGACCGACGACGTGGCCTCGTCGAGCACCAGGATGTCGGGGTTCGCGACGTACGCGCGGACCAGCGCGACCAATTGCCGCTCGCCGACCGACAGTGCTTCGCCACGCTCCCCGACGGGTGTCGCGGCACCCGCGGGCAGCGTTTCTAGCCAGTCACCGAGACCCAACTCGGCGAAGGCCGCGCTGACCTCGTCGTCGGTCATCGACTCACGGCCGTGGCGGACGTTGGCGGCAACCGAAACGTCGAAAAGCATGCCGTCCTGCGGCACCAGCACGATTCGTTTGCGCAGATCGGTGAACGCCACGCGGTCGATGGGGACGCCGCCGACGAGCACCCGCCCCTCACCGGGGTCCATGAGCCTGGTGAGCAGCTTCGCGAAGGTTGTCTTTCCCGACCCCGTCGCACCGACGACCGCAATCTTGGCGCGCGCAGCGATGTCGACGTCGACGTCGGACAGCACCGGCGGTCCCGTCGGGTAGCGGAAAGCGACGTGCTCGAAGCGGATCCCGAGCGGACCAGGAGGCAGCGGCAGCGCGCGGCCATGTGCGGCCGGATCGGCGACGTCCGGCTCGACGTCAAGGATGTCGAGCACCCGGCGCCAGCCGGCCGCTGCGCTCTGCGCCTCGTTGAGCACTTCGGTCGCCGTCTGCACCGGGCTGATGAACAGCGAAACGAGGAAGAGGAACGCGATCAGCCGACCCTCGCTCAGGCCGCCGTCGACACCCAGACTCACGCCGGCCAAGACCACGCCGGCGACGGCGATCGCCGCGAAGATCTCGCCGAGCGAGAACATCACCGACGACACGCGTACCGACTGCAGATAGGCGTCCGCGTGCGCATCGATGGCGGCATCGACGCGCTTGCCGGTACGGAGCTCGGTGCCGTACGCGCGGATCACCGGTGCGCCGACCACGCTCTCGGCGATCGCACCGAGCATCTCGCCGAGCCGCTTACGAACCAGCCCGTACCGATCCGCGAGCACGGCCTGCACGCGTTGCAGGAGCCAGGCCAGCGGCACGAACACGAGAATGACCAGAACCGTGAGCTGCCAGCTGTAAAACAGCATGAGCGCGGTCGCGAGAAAGAGCTGCGCGACGCTCACGAGCAGGTGGATCCCGCCGTGCGACATGAACTCGCTGACCGAGTCGACGTCGGCGGTGACGCGCGAGACCAGGGTGCCCCGGCGCTCGGTGGCCTGGTGCAGCATCGACAGGTCGTGGACGTGCCGGAAGGCCTGCACCCGTAAGGCCGACAGCGCCGTTTCGCTCGAGCGCGCCAGGCGAGCGTTTGTCAGGTAGCCCGCTATTGCCGTCAGCAGCAGCGCGGCGATGGACAGCGCGACGGCCTTGCGTACCAACGGCAGGTCCACGCCACCGTCGGCGCGCAGGCCGTGGTCGATCGTCTGCTGCACCGCGATCGGTACGACGACCCGGCCGGCGGTCGCTACCAGCGCCAGCGCCAGCGTGAGCGGGAGCCCGGCGCGGAACTCCGGTGTGAGCTTGAGCCCGCGACGCACCGTCTGCCATGGGCTCTCGCCCGCGGCACGCGACGGCACGAGATCGTCGACGAGCGGTTCGGTCACCAGCGCGGTCATGATGCCTCCCCGACGAGCGACAGGTCCTCGTCGGAATCGCCGGAGTCAGTGGATTCGTCGGGCTTGTCGTACGCCGTGATGAGGTCGACGTAGCCCGGCTGCCGGCTCATCAGTGCCTCGTGAGTGCCCCGGTCGCGCACGACACCGCCGTCGACGAAGACGATGTCATCGGCGAGCGCGATCGTCGCCCGCCGATACGCAACGACGACGAGCGTCATCGGGGTCGGCAACTCGGCGAGCCCGCGCAGGATCGCCGCCTCGACCTGCGGGTCGACGCTGGAGGTCGCGTCGTCGAGCACCAGCAGACGCGGGCGGCGCACGAGAGCGCGCGCCAGCGCCAGCCGCTGGCGCTGGCCACCGGACAGCGAGGTCCCGCGTTCACCGACGAGGGTGTCGAAGCCGTCGGGCAAGGCGTCGATGAATCGCTCCGCTTGCGCGAGCCGCGCGGCGGCCCGCAGTTGCTCATCCGACGTCGGCGCACCGAGCGCGATGTTGCCGCGAATGGTGTCGTCGAAGACGAACGCCTGTTGTGGCACGAACGACGCATGCCGCGAGAGAGCACCGGCGGACAGCGTGATCAGGTCATGTCCGTCGATTTCGATGCGGCCGGCGGCGGGTTCGAGCAGCCGGACGAGAAGCGCCGCGATCGTGGACTTCCCGGATCCCGTCGCGCCGACGACTGCGACCGTCGTACCCGGGGCTACGTCGAAGCTCACGTCGGTCAGCGTCGGCGTGTCGACGTAGGAGAAGTCCACGTTGCGCACCGACAATCTGGCCGGATCAGCTGTCACCGGCAGATCGACGTCGCCATGTTCGAGTTGGCCGCGGGCGCGCAGGATTCGCTCGACGCGCTCCCAGCCGACGACCGCACGGGGCAGGTCACCCAGCACCCAGCCGAGCGCCCGCACCGGGAAGGCCAGCAGGGTGAAGAGGTAGGCGCACTTCACCAGTTCGCCGGCCGCCAGATCTCCGGACGCCACCCGGCCCGACCCGACGAGAAGGACGACGAGAACGCCCAGCGTAGGCAACGTCTCGATCACCGGGTCGAAGGTGGCGCGGATCTGCCCGATGTGGACCATCTCGTCGCGCAGCACGTCCGATCGCTCGCGAAAGCGTGCAGTCTCGGCAGCTTCGCGACCGAGCGTCTTCACGACGAGGGCCGCGTCGAAGCTCTCGTGCGCGACGCCGGACACCTGGCCGCGCAGTTGCTGCGCCCGCATCGCCCGCGGCTTCACCACCGCGTTGAAGCGCCAGTTGACGAGCGCGATCGCCGGGAAGATCAGCAGGCCGACGATCGCCAGGCGGACGTCCGTGGCGAACAGCACCCCGATCGTTCCGACGAGCATCACGACGACGCCGATTGACATCGGCAACGGGTTGATCGGCCAGAACATCGACTCGACGTCCGAATTGGAGGTCGAGAGCAGTTCGCCGGTGGAGTGCCGCTGGTGCCAGGACAACGGCAGCCGCAGGTACTGCCGGCCGAGTCGCCGCCGATATTCGGCTTGCACGGTCGCGAGCATGACACTGGCGTAATAGCGCCGGATGGTGATCGCGAGGGCCTTGACCAGACTCACCCCGACGATCGCCGCCGCCGCCGCGGTGAGTGCGCCGGCGCCCACGTTGCCGGTCCGAAACGACGGCACGATGACGCGATCGGTCACCCTGCCGAACACGATCGAGGACGCGATCGTCATCCCCGCCCAGACGGAGGCGCCCGCGACTGAGATGGCGAACGGCTTCGGCGCTCCCCGGATGCACAGGGCGAGCAGGCGCATGCCGCGGCGCAGCACGCCGGTGTCAACCACCCCGCTGCCATGCGCTCCGTGCTCGGATACCGCGCCGTCGGCCATCGGTTGACCGTACCTGCGCCACCCGACGCCGCCGAACCGAATAGGGCCGCGTAGGGTTCGGAGGTGATGAAGCGCCTGCTGGAAGCCCTCGCGAAGGTTGCCAAGCGCCGCCGCTTGCCGCAGGCGCGCGGCAAGTCGCTCGTCTACGCGCCGGAGCCGGATGGGCGGGCGGATCCGGGCGAAATCGTCTGGACGTGGGTCGTCTACGAGGACGATCCCAGTCGTGGCAAGGACCGCCCCGTGCTGATCGTCGGGCGCGCCGGAGCGACGCTGCTCGGCCTGATGTTGTCCGGTCAGAGCGACCATGAGGGCGAGCGGAATTGGCTGGGACTCGGCCCCGGCGCGTGGGACCGCGAAGGGCGGCCCAGCTGGATTCGCCTCGACCGGGTGCTCCGTGTCGAGGAGAACGCGGTACGCCGGGAGGGCGCGGTCCTCGATCGCCGCCGGTTCGACGAGGTCGCCGACGCCCTGCGGCGCGACCACGGCTGGACCTGAGCGACCCCAGACTATGCCAACTGACCCCCGTCCCCCCCTCCATCCTGGGCATCCCCGGCATCCCGGGCATCCGTGGCAACTGACCAGTGACCGCGCGGCGGTCATGCTCAACGGCGGCCCGGCGCTGACCGAAGCCGGTCACTTGCCATGGGTTCGCCGGACGGTCGGTGTCGGACGGGCTGTGCAGACTGGGGGCATGGAGCTCGACGACGTACGCCGGTTCGCGTTGACCCTTCCCCGTGCGTACGAAGCGCTGGTCCGCGACCGCGTGAAGTTCCGCGTCGGGTCACTCGTCTTCGTGTCGTTCTCCCCTGACGAGACGATCATGGGTTTCGGCTACCCCAAGGAGGAACGCGAAGCGCTGGTCGCCGCGGATCCTGATCGCTTCCTGATGCCGATCCCGTCGGACCTGCGCTACCACTGGGTCCGCGTCCGCATCGGGCCGCTCGACGACGACGAGATGCGCGAACTCGTCCTCGACGCCTGGCGCATGTGCGTCCCCAAGAAGGTCGCCGCTGCCTACTTCGGGTAGGCCCGCTACTTCAGTTCGATGAAGATCGCGTGCGTGTCCGTCGTACCCGTGTTGTGGCCGATGTGCGTCTGCGCTGGGAGCCAGCCGGACTCGCCGAACGACTTCGTCACGTCGATCGTCTGGTCGCCCATCGTCAGCCGCCGGTCGAATCCGCTCAACGTGACCATCACGCTGTCGGGGTGCGCGTGCGGCTCGGTGATGACGCCCGGGGTGTCGCGGTACTCCAGCACCCGCACGCGATCGTTCTCGAAGACCACCTTGTACTGGTCCGGGTTCGTGCTGGTCGGATCCATGTCCTCGCCCATCGGCCTGGCCTGCTCTCGACAACTAGCGAACCGTGTGGCCCGCGGCGGACAGTGCTGCCTTGGCCGCACCGATCGTGAACTCCTGGAAGTGGAAGACGCTCGCGGCCAAGCAGGCGTCGGCGCCGGCATCGACCGCTTCGGCGAAGTGTTCGGGAGTGCCGGCTCCCCCGCTGGCGATGATGGGTACGCCGACCACGTCGCGGACCGCGCGCAGCATGGTCAGGTCGAAGCCGGTCTGCACGCCGTCGGTGTCCATGCTGGTGAGCAGGATCTCGCCCGCGCCGAGGGACTCCCCACGCGCGGCCCACTCGACCAGGTCGATGCCGGTGCGCGTGCGGCCGCCGTGCGTCACGACCTCCCAGCCGTTGCTGTCCGCGCGCCGCTTGGCATCGATGGCGAGGACCACACACTGCGCGCCGAACCGCAGCGAAGCGCGGCCCAGGAGATCCGGCTCGGCCACTGCCGCGGTGTTGAGCGCGACCTTGTCGGCGCCCGCCCGCAGCAACGTGTCAACGTCCGACACAGCGCGCACGCCACCACCGACGGTCAACGGGATGAATACCTGCTCGGCGGTGCGGCGTACGACGTCGTACGTCGTCTCGCGGTTGTCGCTCGACGCGGTGATGTCGAGGAAGCACAGCTCGTCGGCACCCTCGGCGTCGTACCGCGCGGCCAGCTCGACCGGGTCACCCGCGTCGCGCAGTTCGACGAAGTTGGTTCCTTTGACGACCCGGCCGTTCGTGACGTCGAGGCACGGGATGATACGGACGGCGACTGTCACGCGCGCCACTCTACGGGCAACCCGCGAGTAATCTGTCGCGCATGCTTCGCCTCGCCACGATGGCCGACGTGCCGCAGATTTCCGACCTCATGCGCGAATCGATCTTGGCGATCTTCCCCAACTTCTACGACGCCCGACAGACGGCCAGCGCGGCGGTCTACGTGGCAGACCTCGACATCGCCCTGATCGAAGACGGTACGTACTTCGTGCACGAGGAGGCCGGCGAGCTGGTCGCGTGCGGCGGGTGGAGCCGCCGCAACCGACTCTTCGCCGGCGCGGGGCACTCGGACGACGACGCGCGGCTGCTCGACCCCGCGACCGAGCCGGCGCGCGTGCGAGCGATGTTCGTCCGCTCGGACCGGACGCGACGCGGGCTGGGGAGGGCGATCCTCGTAGCGTGCGAGGAGGCGGCGTGCGCGGAGGGTTTCCGCACGCTCGCGCTGTTCGCGACGCTGCCCGGCGTACCGCTCTACACGCAGTTCGGTTTCCGCGAGATCGAACGACGAAAGATCGTCATGCCGGACGGCGTCGAGGGAGACGGTGTCGCGATGGAGAAGCCCATCGACTCGAGCTGAGCATCAGCCCTTCGGGAGGTAGGCCGTCGCCTCGACCTCGACGAGCATCCGCGGGTCGATCAGTGCGGACACCTCGACCATCGCGGTCGCCGGACGGATCTCGCCGAATATCTCGCCGTGGGCCCGGCCGTACTCCTCCCAGCGGCTGATGTCGGTGACGAACATCCGCGTCCTGATGACATCGGTGAAAGTCGCTCCCGCCTGTTCGAGCGCGTTGCCGATCACGCGCAGGCAGGCGAGCGTTTGCGCATACGGGTCATCGCCGCCTTCGACCTCGCCGTCGACGACAGGGGGCGCCGAACCAGACACCTCGATGAACGGACCTGCGACAACGGCGCGGCTGTATCCGACGATGGGCTCCCACGCAGCGCCCGACGAAATGCGGCGTACGTCGCTCATCCGGCAACCTCCAGAGCTTCCTCGAGCGTGAATGCCTTGGCGTACAAGGCTTTTCCGACGATCGCGCCTTCGATCCCAATGTCGACGAGACTGCGCAGGACGCGCAGGTCGTGCAGGGACGACACCCCACCGCTAGCGATCACCGGACGGTCCGTGGCCGCGCAGACCGACGTCAGCAAGTCGACGTTCGGGCCGGTCAAGGTGCCATCCCGGTTGACGTCGGTCAGGACGTACCGGGCGCAGCCATCCGCGTCGAGTCGGGCAAGTGTCTCGAACAGCTCGCCGCCGTCCTTTGTCCAACCACGAGCCGACAGTGTCGTTCCACGCACGTCGAGACCGACGGCAATGCGGTCACCGACCCGCGCGATCGCCGATCGGACCCAGTCGGGATCTTCGAGTGCGGCCGTTCCGAGGTTGACTCTCGCCGCCCCGGTCGCCAGCGCGGCATCGAGCGAGAAGTCGTCCCGGATGCCCCCCGACAGCTCGACCGCGACGTCGAGCTTGCCGACAACTTCTGCAATCAGCTCGCGGTTGCTGCCCCGCCCGAAAGCCGCGTCGAGGTCGACCAAGTGCACCCAATCGGCGCCGGCGCTCTGCCAGGCGAGAGCGGCGTCGAGCGGGTCGCCGTAGACCGTCTCGCTGCCGGCTTCACCCTTGACCAAACGAACAGCTTTGCCGTCAGCCACGTCGACAGCAGGGAGCAGGATCAAGCCGGTCTTCTCGGTGTTCACGTCAGGGACCTCAACCAATTCTCGAGCAGGTGGGCGCCGGCATCGCCGGACTTCTCGGGGTGGAACTGCACGGCGGCAACATGACCGGCCTCGACGACAGCAGCGAAACGCGAACCGTGCTCGGCCCAGCCGGACACCTCCTCGACGTCGACGTAGTCGGGCGCAGCAACGCAGGCGGCGTACGAGTGCACGAAATAGAAGCGCTCATCGGCGGCGATGCCGTCAAGGAGGGTCGAATCCGGCCGCGCCGCGATCGTGTTCCAGCCCATGTGCGGCAGGACGGGCGCGTCACGCAGCTTGCGGATGGTGCCGGGAAGTACGCCCAGACCCCTGAACAGCCGGTCGCCTTCCTCGCTGTCGTCGAAGAGGACCTGCATGCCGATGCAGATGCCGAGCACCGGTCGCTCTCGAGCGACCCGGTCGCCGATCACCGCGCGGCCGCCGACCTCCTCGAGACCGGCCATGCAGCCGTCGAACGAGCCGACGCCTGGTACGACGAGTGCATCGGCCTTGACCGCGGCGACCTGGTCGGCGGTCACTTCGACGTCGGCGCCGACCCGCTGCAGGGCGCGTTGCGCGGACCGCAGGTTGCCCGATCCGTAGTCGTACACGACGACTCTCGGCTTACTCACTGCCGACCGCTCACAGCACGCCCTTGGTGCTCGGGACTCCAGCGGTGCGCGCGTCGATCGCGACCGCATCGCGCAGCGCGCGCGCAACGGCCTTGAACTGTGCTTCGACGACGTGGTGCGCGTTGCGACCCGCCAACACACGCACGTGCAGGCAAATCTGCGCGGCCGCGGAGAACGACTCGAAGATGTGCTTGGTCAGCGTCGTGTCGTAGCTGCCGATGAGCTCGACGATCTCCGGCTCCTCATGGACGAGGTACGGGCGGCCGGACAGGTCGACCGCCGCCTGCACCAGCGACTCGTCGAGCGGCACCAGCGCGTCGCCGAACCGCCGGATGCCGGCCTTGTCGCCGAGCGCTTCGCGCAGTGCCTGAC
>JBDSAK010000531.1:0-5632 GCA_039922195.1 Mycobacteriales bacterium | reverse complement strand
GAGTCGACCTTTTCGCTGCCCGGGCTTGGTGCCTATACCCGGGTCGCGCTGTCGAACAACGACCTGCCCAAGCTCACCGGCATCGTGCTGTTCGGCGCCTTCTTCATCACCATCGCCAGCCTCATCGTCGACCTGCTGTACGCCGTCGCCGATCCACGGGTGCGGACGCAGTGACACATCCCTTCCTCGAGGTGCGCGACCTGCGAGTGCACTTCCCGACTGACGACGGTTTGGTCAAGGCGGTCGACGATCTCTCGTTCACGCTCGAGCGCGGCCACACGCTCGGCATCGTCGGGGAGAGCGGGTCGGGCAAGAGCGTCACGAGCCTCGCGATCATGGGCCTGCACCCACCCGGTGCAGCGCGCATTACCGGTGAGGTGCTGCTCGACGGCGTTGACCTGGTCGGCGCGCACCGCGACATGGTGCGATCGTTCCGCGGCAAGCGGATGGCGATGATCTTCCAGGATCCGCTGTCGGCGATGCACCCGTACTACACAGTCGGTAAACAGATCATGGAGGCCTACCGCGTCCACAACCACGTCGCCAAGAGTGTCGCGCGCAAGCACGCGATCGACATGCTCGACCGGGTGGGAATTCCGCAGGCGGCGTCGCGCGTCGACGACTACCCGCACCAGTTCTCCGGTGGCATGCGGCAGCGCGCGATGATCGCAATGGCGCTCTCGTGCGACCCGGAGCTGCTGATCGCCGACGAGCCGACGACCGCGCTGGACGTGACGGTGCAGGCGCAGATCCTCGACCTGATCCGCGACCTGCAGCAGGAGTTCAACTCGGCGGTCATCATCATCACGCACGACCTCGGCGTGGTGGCCGACCTGGCCAACGACATCGTCGTGATGTACGCCGGCCGGGCCATGGAGTACGCGGCCGCCAGCGAGGTGTTCGGAGGCCCGCAGCATCCTTATACGTGGGGGCTGCTCGGCTCGATGCCGCGGCTCGATCGTGAACGCACGGAGCGCTTGATGCCGATCAAGGGCACCCCGCCGAGCCTGATCAACGTGCCGAGCGGCTGCCCGTTCCATCCGCGGTGCCGATACGAGCCGCAGACCGGCGGCGCGGCCAAGCGCGATCGGCCGGAGTTCCGCGAGGTCGGCGCGGGTCACTTCATCGCCTGCCACCTCACCGACGAGCAGCGCCAGCAGTTCTGGGAGTCCGACATCAGGCCGAACCTATGAGCGGCCGCGGGGCACCCGCGTCGAACGCGCGCCCCGAGGACCTGCTCACAGTGACCGACCTGACGAAGCACTTTCCGGTGCGCAAGGGGCTGCTGCAGCGGCAGGTCGGCGCGGTGCAGGCAGTGGACGGCATCAGCTTCACCGTGAAGAAGGGCGAGACGCTCGCGCTCGTCGGTGAATCCGGCTGCGGCAAGACGACGACCGGTCGGATGCTGACGCGATTGATCGAGCCGACCGATGGCAAGATCGAGTTCGACGGCCACGACATCACACACCTGTCGACGCGGGCCATGCGGCCGCTACGGCGCGACGTACAGATGATCTTCCAGGACCCGTACGGCTCGCTCAACCCGCGGCACACCGTCGGCACGATCGTCGGAGCGCCGTTCAGGCTGCAGCACATCAAGACCGAGCATGGGACGAAGCGCGCGGTGCAAGGGCTGCTCGAGCTCGTCGGCCTCAACCCCGAGCACTACAACCGGTATCCGCACGAGTTCTCCGGAGGCCAGCGCCAGCGGATCGGCATCGCGCGGTCGCTGGCGTTGAAGCCCAAGCTCATCGTTGCCGACGAGCCGGTGTCCGCACTCGACGTGTCCATCCAGGCGCAGGTCATCAACCTGCTCGAGGACCTGCAGGACGAGCTGGGCCTGACGTACGTCGTCATCGCCCACGACCTGTCCGTCGTTCGGCACATGTCCGACCGGGTGGCCGTGATGTACCTCGGCAAACTCGTCGAGATCGCCGATCGCACCAGCCTCTACGAGTCGCCGATGCACCCGTACACGATTGCGCTCTTGTCGGCCGTACCGATCCCGGAGACCGACAAGTCGAAGCGGCGCGAGCGCATCCGGCTGCAGGGCGACCCGCCGAGCCCGCTCAACCCACCGACCGGCTGCCGCTTCCACACCCGCTGTCCGTGGCGTCAGCCGACCCGGTGTCATGACGAGGTGCCGGAGCTGCGCCCGCTTGCCGAAGGCCACGTCGTCGCGTGTCACTACGCCGAGGAAGTCGCGACCGGCGCGATCCAGCCGCGCCAGGTGAGCGTGGCCGATACGTCCGTGGACATCGCCGACCCGACCACGTCGCAAGGCACCGCGGTGCGGGGCAGCACACCTGGGTAGTTCCCGGTGCGGAAGAGTGGCATCGTGCATCGACACCCGTCCCGCCTGAGTGCGACACCTGGAGATCACATGACCGACCTTTCCCGTCGTGCCCTGCTGGGAATTGGCGTCGCCGGTGCCGGCGCACTCGCTGCTCCGGCCGGTCCCGCGGCCGCGGAGCCACCCAACGGGCCGCCGAACGTCAGGCGGCTTGCGCCCTCGCTACCGGCCGTCGCTACCAGCCCCCTGGTCGCGCCCCGGTATGTGACCTATCCGGGCATCGCCCTCGTCGCGGGGACGCAGAGCGCGACGACCGCAACGTGGTGCGTGTACGAGAGCAACCCGAAGGGCGGCGCCTGGGCGACGAACAACGGTTGGCTGGGCACCGCGATCGAGGTGCCCGCGGGTGAGGTCGTCGTCGACGTCACGGCGTTCACGTACGGCGTCGGCGCGGGCAAGTTGGTCCTCGACCGGTACCTCCCCGCGGCGGACGGCTTTGTGGAGACAATCACCGGCGCGATCGCGGCCAGCACCGTGGCGGGCTTGCGCACGACGACCATCCCGATCAACCGGGCGCTCGCACCCGACGAGGCGCTGCACGCCTACGTCTTCGGTACGTCGACCAACCACGTCGTGCGCGGCATGCGCGTCGGCTACCGACGGGCGACCTCAGGGTTCGTCCCGATCGCGCCGTACCGCGCGTATGACTCGCGCTACCTCGATGGCAAGCTCGGCCGCTCGTCTCGCCTGGTGCCGATCGGCAACAGCGTGCGTCCGCCGACGGGTGCGGTAACCGGCACCGACCTCATTCCGGCGGCTGCCACGGCGATCTCGTACAACCTCGGCGTCTACGCAACCGAGTCCAGCGGCTACCTGGCGGTGACGCCACCGGCAACGACGAGAGTGACGGCGTCCTCGCTGAACTGGTTCGGCAGTGACCAGTCCCTGTCCAACGGACTCACCGCGCAGCTGGACGGCACCCGCACCTTGAAGGTCTTCGCCGGGGGCCGCGGCCGCACGCACTTTGTGATCGACGTCCTCGGCTACTACATCTAGTCCGTCTGCCGGTCCGGATCGCGTGGAGGATTGATGTTCGCTCGGCTCGGCCGGTTCGCCTATCAGCGGCGACGTGTCATCGTGATCGTCTGGGCGCTGGTGTTCGCCGCGGGCGGCGTCCTCGGGACTCAGGTCTTCAATCGCACAAAGTCCGACCTCGGCGGCGGCGAGGGTAGCGAGGCCGTGCAAGCGGATCGGCGGCTGCGCGACTCAGAGGTGCGCACCAGCGACGGCGGCGGCGCCGGGCCGGAGTTCGCGGCGGCCGTCGACGGCAGGTCCGTCGACGACCCTGCGCTGCGCGCGAGCATCGTCGACGTGGCGCAGCGGCTGCGGGCATTGCCCGGCGTCCTGTCTGTGATCGACGTCGTCGCGGTGCCGCAGGCCCGCCCGCAACTGGTCAGCGCGGACGGTCGTACGACGATCGTTCAGGTGACGTTGAAGGGCAGCTTGCCGCCTGACCAGTTCGACGCTGCGGTGCGCGACGCGCGCAGCCTGCTCAAGACGATCGACGCCCCGAATGTCGTCATCGGCGGGGCAATGTTCATCGACGACGAATTCAACGAGCAGTCCGAGAAGGACCTGCAACGGGCAGAACTCGGTTCGATCCCGGTGAGCCTCATCGTGATGGTCTTCGTATTCGGTGGACTGACTCTGTCTGCGCTCGTCGCCGCCAGTCTGCCGATGATCATGGCGTTCTTCTGCATTACGACGACCTTCCTGGTGCTGCTCGGCTTCACCTACCTCACCGACGTCTCGATCTACGCCATCAACGTCGCGACGATGTTCGGTCTCGGCCTGTCCTTCGACTACGGCTTGCTGGTGGTCAACCGGTTCCGCGAGGAGCGTGGCGCTGGCCACGACGTTCAAGCGGCCGTGGAACGCACCACCGCGACCGCCGGGCTGACGATTGCGTTCTCCGCGCTGACCGTTGCCGCTGCGCTCTCCGGCATGTTCGTCTTCGATGACGACATCCTGCGCTCACTCGGCATGGGCGGCGTCGCCGTTGTACTCGTCGGGCTCCTGGCCGGCCTGACCCTGCTGCCCGCGCTGCTCGCGATCGCCGGCGAGCGCATCAAGCCGGCCAAGGTGCGCTCGTCCGATCACGGCTACTTCTACCAACTGTCCGGGCTCGTGCAGAAGCGCGCGGTGCTCGTCGTGGTCATCACGAGTGCACTGCTCGTGCTCACCGCGATCCCGTTCCTGCGGGTCCGGCTCGAGGGCGACGACTATCGTGCGCTGCCCCGCGGATCCGAGACGCGGGCGGCATACACCCTGCTCCAGGAGAAGTTCCCGGGGGTCAGCGACGATCCGATCGTCGCGCTGTTCGACATGCGGCCCGACGACCCGCGCAACAGGCAAGTAATCGAGGCGCTGACCGCGATGCCAGGTGTGGCGTCGGTCCGACCGCGGCAGCCCGATGCGTACACGCAGGAAGGCGCGGGGCTGACCGTGGTCGAGGTCGTGGCAAGGGGTGCTGCGAACGGCGACGATGCACAACGCATCGCCAAGCAGATCCGCGCGACGGACTTCGGAGTTCGCCACCAGGTCACCGGCGAGGCCGCCGGGCTGGTCGACTACAAGAAGTCGCTGGCCTCTCGGCTGCCCTGGGCTTTCGCCATCATCGCTCTGTCGACGCTGGTGCTGCTGTTCCTGATGACCGGATCGATCCTCGTGCCGATCAAGGCGATCATCATGAACGTTCTCTCGCTGGGAGCGACGTTCGGCGCACTTGTGTGGATATTCCAGGACGGCCATCTGTCACATCTGCTCGACTTCGAATCGACCGGCGCGCTGCATGTGGTCGTGCCCGTGATCGTCTTCATCTTCGCGTTCGGTCTGTCGATGGACTACGAGGTGTTCCTGCTCTCCCGGATCAAAGAGACGCACGACCAGGGGTATGACAACGACGCGGCTGTCGCGGTCGGGCTGCAGCGCACCGGACGGATCATCACCAGCGCCGCGCTGCTCATCGTGGTTGTCTTCGCCGGCTTCGCGGCCGGCGAGCTTCTCTTCCTCAAGCAGATGGGAGTCGGGCTCGCGCTCGCCGTCATCGTCGACGCGACGATTGTGCGATCGCTGCTCGTCCCCGCGACCATGAAGCTGCTGGGGGAGCGCAACTGGTGGGCGCCGCGACCGCTGCGGCGGGTCTACGACCGCTTCGGTCTGCACGAGGCACCCGTTGCCGCCCTGACCGCACCGCTGACGACCTCCGGGAGCGCAGATGTCAGAACCAACGATCTCCGACCAGGCTGACGACGACTCGGACGTCGGCTGGGGTGAGCC
>JBDSAK010000530.1:0-16267 GCA_039922195.1 Mycobacteriales bacterium | reverse complement strand
GGCCCTCCATGAACGGCGCGAAGTGGGCAGCCTTGGACCAGAACTTACCGACCACGGTGAACGCGGTCAACAGCACCAGCCGCGGCAGAGCGTTGTCGGCGACCCAGTCACGAACCGGAACTGCGGCCACCAGCACGGCCGTGCCGCCGATGGTCACGGCAATCGACGCTTCGTAGAACACCAGTGAGGTCGAGTGCTTTGCCGCAATTCCGACGATCGCCTGAGCCGCAATGGTCAGCCAGAACAGGCCCCAGAGAACGGCGGGCCAACGAAGCGGAACGGGTCGACGTCCAGCGAGCAGATGTGCGAGCAACGCGAGCGGAACGATGAGCACGGGCAGCGGCCAGTCCCGGCCGAGCGCCGGCGGGTGGAAGATGCCGGCGGAGGTGCCGGCTGGGGCGTACAGAATTGCGTCGAGCAGCACCACAGCGAAAAGCAGCAGCAGGACGACGACGCCGCGCCCGCGGCGCTCGAGGTAGTAGAAGAAGGCACCGACGATGAGCCCGGGCACCATCTTGGGCGCCTGATCCACCGCGAGGTAGAACAGCTGTAGCGCGAACTGCGTCATCGGCTCACGTCCACCAGTGTGGACGGACGGACGGCACCGGCGGTAGGCGCCACACCCCGACCGGCGACCGAGTTGACCACCAGGCCCGCAAGCAACCCCGCGCCCCAGGCAAAATGCACGACCGGCACGGTGGCTGCCGCGCGCCACAGCGAGGCGCCGTCCGCCCGGGCGGCGTGCATGCCCGCCCCGCCAGCGAGCAGCACATAGCCCGCTCCGGCGGCCATGCCGACGGGTATGTCGACGGCGGCAAGGACCACCAGGCCGACGATGAGACTCGGGGGCGCCAGCTGACGCAAGCGGAGTGACTTGGGATGCATGAGCAGGGTCCGGGATTTGTACCAGCCGTACCGCCACATTTGCCGGCGGAGCGCCCCCAGCCGGTCCCGGTTGAACGATGTGAACTCCGCGCGCGGCGTGAGCCAGACCGTATGGCCGGCAAGTTTCAGGCGGTGGTCGAGCTCGAAATCTTCGTTGGCGAGCATCGTCGGATCGAAGCCGTCGACCTCGACCAGCGCCGTCCGCCGGTACATGCCCGTGCCGACATGGTCGACCGGGCCCTCGGGCCCGCCGGAGCGATGCGCAGCCCCGCCCAGTCCGACCGGACGGCTCAGGACGGCGGCGATGGCCTCCCCCCACGCGCCACTACCGCTCATCCGATAGACACCGCCGGCCGCGGCCACCGCCGGGCGCTCGGCCAAGACCCGGCGCAGGCATTCGAGGTAGTCATCGGCGTAGCTGGCGTGGGCATCCATCCGCGCCACCAACTCGCCAGTAGCCGCCGTGATCCCACGATTCATGGCGACCGGCACGATTCGCTCGGGATTGTCGATGACTCGTACGCCGACCCGCGCAGCCGCCTCGAGCCATTCCCGAGTGCCGTCGGTGGATCCCCCGTCGACGACGATGACTTCCGTCGGCTGCACCGTCTGCATGGCGATGCTGGCGAGCAGTCGAGGAAGGTGGCGCACTTCATTGAGGCAGGGAATCACGACGCTGATCGTTGGCTCCGGCGTCATCGGCGCTGTGCTCCCCCGGAGCCGGTGGCCACCCCGCGCACGACGTCGACGAAGGTCCCGGAGTCGACGCGCCAGTTGTAGCGGTTCTCGACAGCGACACGGCCTGCAGCCCCCCATTGCGCACGACGCTCGTCGTCCATCATCTCCACGACAGCGCGCGCGAGGTCAGCCGCATCACCGGCGCGAAACACGACACCGCACCGGGCCTCGCGCACGACGCGTGCCATGGGCCGGACGTCCGAGACCAGGACGGGCTTTCCGAATGCCATGTACTCGTAGAGTTTGTTGGGCATCGTCGTGTGATAGTGGTCGGAGGCATGGGGTGGCACGATCCCCACATCTGCCGCATCGACGTACGGCATCACCTCGTCGACCCAGCCGGTGAACCGCACCATGGCACCCACGCCGGCAGTTTCGGCCCGCGCGCGTAGCTGAGATTCGACCTTTCCTGAACCTACGAGGGTGAATCGCACGCTTTCATCGTGCCCGAAGCGGTCCGTGAGCATGCGCGACGCGTCGATGACTGTGTCGATTCCCCGGTAGAAGTGGATTTCGCCGGTGTAGACGATCTCCAGTTCGCGCCGACCCGGGCTGTACAGCGCAG
Source organism: Mycobacteriales bacterium (assembly GCA_039922195.1). Classification (GTDB taxonomy): domain Bacteria; phylum Actinomycetota; class Actinomycetes; order BP-191; family BP-191; genus JBDTYE01. Next base: position 14,079 of record JBDSAK010000530.1, on the reverse strand, counting down.
CGGCCGCCGCCGCGTCCGGGCTGGCCGCGACAAGGTCGGCCAGGACCGGCGTGTTCTCTACCACGGACACGCCACCCCGGCCTCTGACCGACGTCGCCCGGGCAGCACTTTCGGCGACCACGGTGACCACGGCGTCGGCGCGCCGGAGCGCGGCCCGCTCGAGCCGGCGCGCCAGGGTGATGTTGCGGAGCACCCCATTTCTGGCTGCGGCCGCTCGGCCCTCCCATCGTCTCCACTCGGCGAGAACCGCCGGGTAGTTCTCGGCCATATCGAGAATGACCGGAACACCGGTGCCGGCCGCTGCCGATCGCGCTGCCAACAGCAGGGGGATGTCGCGAAAGACCAGCACCTCGACCTGGTCCACGGCGACAAGGTCTCGAATCGCTCGGCGCCACACTGGATTGAAGTGGTAAGGCATCGTGACCGCGCCGGGTAGTCCGCGGGCCCACGGGGCGACTTCGCGGATCCGCAGCCGGCCGGCGAAGGCCCGCTGTCGATCGGCGACGACGTCCGCATACGGATGACGCGCGATTGCGTTCGCGCCGGTTGCGTCACGGCGGGCGAGCACGATGACGCGAGAGCCGGCGTCCACCAACGCCTCGGCCAGCTTCGTCACCCGGATGTCGGGATACGACCCGAAGTAGACGATGCCTACTCGCCCCGGTGCGCCCACGTCCGCTGCGAGATGCGGAGTCACCGCCGCGAGCGCGTCACGCGACGGCGTTCCCATTGCGGCGTGCAGCTCGGGGGACGGCAGCATGCCCAGGAACTCGTCGAGGAGTCGAGCGACCGTCTCGGCGTGTACTTCGCAGCTGAAGCGGGTCATCGCGCCGTGTGTACCGGCCGCCAATCGGGCCCTGAGGTCGTCGTCCTGCGCAATGCGCAACAGCGCGGCATGCAACGCACCGACGTCGCGCGGTGGCACCAACAGGCCGTCCACGCCGTCCGTCACGATCTCGGTCAACCCGCCGGCACGGGTCGCAACGACCGGAACGCCAGCGCACAACGCTTCGGCCGCAACGCGCCCCCACGGCTCGTTCCACGAGGGCACGGCCAGCACGTCCATCGCGGCCAGGGAACTCCAGGGCTGGTCGACCCAACCAGCGAAGGTGGTCTGTACTCCCAGATCTTCCGCCAGTTGCGGCAACGCCTCTGCCCATCCGGGTGGCCCGTAGGCCGGAGCTCCCACAATCACCAGGCTCGCCGGAACATCGACCATCGCGCGGAGCAAATCCTCGACGCCCTTCTCGGGGTCGGTGCGCCCGATGAAGCCGATCACCGGTCGAGCGGTGGCAAGGAGCGGTTGCGTGCGTCGTTCGCCCTGCCGAGCGTTGCCCACGACATCCTCGGGCACGTCGACCGGGTTCTGGACCACCCGCAGACCCGGGTGCGGGACCGTCTCGGCAACGGCCACGCTGATCGCAAAGATCCCGCGCACCAGCCGGCTCATCTGCTGCAGCACGACCCGGCCCGGCCCGGCCCGCACGATGTCCCGCTGGTGCCACACCACGGGTCGGCGGGCCAGCCGGCCCGCGACCGCGGCGAATACGTGACCTGCGGAAGAGTTGGACAGGACCAGCTCGCAGCGAGTGGTCCCGATCAACCGTCGCAGCAGCAGCACGTTCGCCCAGGAAGCCAGCAGTGCGCGCCAGACCCTCAGCGCTGAGTACGGCAGCACGTGGCGGCGTCCATCGAGGTGCCTTATTGAGTCGATCCGCCGCCATGGAACGCGACGTACCTGCAGGGTCTGCGCCTCGGCCAGGTCCGCGAACTCGCCGGGAGGCAGCGCGAGGATCGGCGTCCACCCGAACCGCGGACTCCGGGACAACTCGGCGGCCAACGCGAGCATGCTGCGCTCGGCTCCGCCGAGGCGGTCGGCGAGCGAGACGATCAGCAGCCGGCGCTCACTCACCATGGACCTTGCGGTATTCCTCATAGCGAACGCCGACGAGACCCGCGATCATGCCGAACCCGAAAGCGATCCGTTGAACTCCGGCGACGACGCCTACTCGCCCTCGGAAGACCCCAGCAACGAGCGCTCCGACACCACCCGCGATCTGCAGGCAGCCGCCTGCGAACCGCATCAATCGGCGGGCAGTCGTCGCCTCGAACGCGACGAGGCAGGCGCTCAAGGTGATTCCGCGGCGAAACTCCCGCATGACAATCCAGCGGACGTTGCTCCGCGAGAGCGGAACGCTTTCGGTGACGCGGGCCTCGCTCGCCCACACAATGCTGCGCCCGGCGTTGTTGGCCCGCATGAAGAAGTAGGTGTCCTCGCCGCCGGTGAGCGCCATTGCCTCGGGAAATGCCGGGCCGTCAGTGGGAAAGGTTGCGCGTGAGACGAGCACGTTGCTGGTACGCGCATAGTTCAGTTTGGCATCCGCCGGATACGCCGGCCGCTGGTGGAAACCGCCGCGCCGGATCCAGTCCGGAACGTCCGGAGCGAACTCGGGCGCCACCGGGCCGGTCACGATGTCTGCCTGGGTCCGACGCGCGGTGCGCAGCAACTCGCCGAGCCATTCGGCGTGGGCGAACTCGTCGTCGTCGATGAACGCGACGAAGTCCGCGTCACTCGTGAGTCGCACGGCGGCATTGCGTGCGTACGAAATGCCACGCGTCGGTTCGATCGTGTAGCGAACCGGCCACGGCATCCGCGCAGCAAGCTCCTCGACGATGGGCGCGGCTGATCCCGCGGGGTCGTTGTCGACTACCGCCACGACGACCCGCGCAGCCGGCCCCGACGACATGTCGAGCGACCCCAGTGACTCGAGGAGCGTGCGCAGTCCCGCCGGCCGCCACAGCGTCAGCACGCAGACAGCGACCAGGGGGGGCTCAGACGTTTTCGACCACACGTCCTGGGCTGCCTGCGGTGGAGCGGGTACGACGACCCGCGCCCGTCCGTGCAGCCGCGTGGTGCGCATCCTCGCCGAGCCCCGCGACGAGACGCGCCCGACGAGGGAGGAGACTCGCTCGCGGTCTTCTTTCGGACCGCTGACACGGAAGTACAGCAAGGCATATCCAGCGACGCCGAAGACTGCGGCAGTTCCCACACCAACGCGCGAGTGGCCAAGGATCCGCTGTTCCGCAGCCAGTAGGGCCGAGCCGACGACCAGCGGCAGCAGATGCGGCAGCGCCGCCTGCCGCAGCAGAACACGCAGCGGCAGCCCGGTTGCCCGGCAGGCGAGTACGAGCGCCGCCGGGGCGCCGACGAAAGCAACGCCGACGAGCGTTCCGAGTGCCACGCCCGTGACGCCCAGGGGCCGGGCCAGCGCCGCGGACACCCCCAGGTTCACGACCGCCTCGGCCGCGGCGACCAGAGCGGTCGTCTTCACCCAGCCAGATCCGGCGAGCACCCAGCCTGCGGTATCCGACACCGCCTGGATGCCGCGCGCCACGGCGAGGGCGATGAGCACCGGTGCAGCTTTCGCGTAGCCCGATCCGAGCCAGACCTCGATCGCGTCGCTCGCGAGCAGGGACAAGATGATCATCACCGGCATGGCGACGAGCAGGGCGATCCGGGTGCCCTCGACCAGCAATTGACGAAGACCCTCCTGCTGGCCTGCTGTCGACAGGGCGCTCGCGTGCGGGAAGAAGACCTGCACGAGCGGCACGAGTGCCTTCCGCCCGAGTTGGGCCAGCTTCAGGCCGATCGAGTAGACCGCGACAGCGCGGACACCCAGGATCAGACCGACGACCACCAGGTCGAGTCGATTGATGACGATGTTGGTGATGTCTCGGAGCAGGAACCAACCGGAGATCTGTGCCGTGTCACGCAATCGCGAGCGGTCGACGAGTCTTGGGGACAGGCGAAATCCGGGTACGAGGCGCCGCAGCATCATCAGCCTGGCGAACTGCATTCCGACGGAAACGACAACCGCGACCGCGGCGAGCCCGTAGAGGCCGCCGCCCAGCGCGACCGCGATCACCCCGCCGATGAGCGTGCACAGGCTCAGCGCAAGATTCGACAGACTGAGCAGGTCGTAGCGCTGATGACCGGCGAGTGCGCCTCCCAATACGTCGGCGGGGATGGAGAAGGCGAGTGGCACGGTCAGCAGGGCGAAAATCACGGACGTCTGGTGCGCCAGGTGGGGCGGCACGTTGAACAGCCGCGGCACTATCGGGGCCAGCGACCAGCCGACCACAAGCGCGACCAGGCCGAAGAGCGAAAGCGCCGCGATATTGGTGTTGAGGGTCCGAACGACGGAGGCCGGCCGGCGATAGGCGTCTTCCGCAACCATCTTGATGGTCGTCACGCCGAAGCCGAGTTCGAACAGCTCGAGGTATGCGATCAAACTTCCGACGATCACCCACACGCCGTAGCCGTCGACGCCCAGGAAATGCAGCAGAACCGGCGTCAGGATGACCGTTGAGAGGGCTGCCGCCCCCTCCGCGCCGTAGTTGACCGCGACGTTGGTCACGAACCGAGGCGGCAGACCGACGTTCGTTGCAGCAGGCGGCGCGACGGCCTCAGCCACCGTGGTGCTCGTTGCGCGAGCCTCGTTGCGGGGCGAGCGCGCTCAGCTGACTCAGCCTCGATTCTCGGTGGATTCCGGTCCGACCCCGTGCTCGGGGTCGCCGGGCGAATTATCGCGCACTGAAGGCACGCGAGATGCCCACTATGCGCCGAATAGCGGGCTTATACGCACCGCGCGTGCTCGATTCACCCGAATGGGTGCGTCAAGTGCGCACTTGCGCGTACCGATCCCTCTATCAGCCCAGCAGCCGATCCGCCAAGTGGCTGCCCTCCCGGCCGGCGCACGTGATCCGGACCAACGCACGAAAGGTCACTCATGCTATTGCGACGAGTCCCAAGGACGAGAGTGGCCGCCGTGGCGGCCCTCGCCATCGCGGGGAGCGTCGCGCTCGGCTCGTGGATCCCTGCACGGGGAGCGAGCACCGTCCCTGCGCAAGTCGGAGTGTACCGGGGGGCGCCGCCGTCGATCGCCACCAAGATCACCGGCTTCGAGACCTGGGCCGGCCACGAGATGCCGCTGGCGCTCGACTTCACGGCGCAGGCGTCCTGGAGTGATCTGCAGGGACCCGATTGGCAGCTTGGTGGTTGGCGGGGATCAGGCCGCCGACTGGTCTACACAGTGTCGATGCTGCCCGGGCCAAAGGACCGAAGCTACGACGGGGGCGTGTCGCTCGAGGCCTGCGCTGCCGGGCAATACGACGCGGTGTGGACCACGCTCGGCCAGCGGATGGTCGCCTACTCGCTCGGCAATTCGATCATCCGGCCCGGGCACGAGTTCAACGGCGACTGGTATTCATGGGCGGCTGCGGGGCGCGAACTCGCCTACGCCGGGTGCTTCCGGCACATTGTCATCGCGATGCGGTCTGCCGCTGGACAGTCGTTCGAGTTCGACTGGTCGCCGAACATCGGACCCGGCAAGTTCCCCGCAGAGAAGGCGTGGCCAGGCGACGCGTATGTCGACTACATCGGTGTAGATGCATACGACCAGTCGTGGATTCCTGGCACCTACCCGTGGCCGAGTGGGTCATCGGCTGCCCAGATCCTCACCGCTCAGCAGACGGCATGGACCGGCGTGCTGAGTGGCGACCACGGGCTCGCATTCTGGAGCGCCTATTCCATCGCGCACGGAAAGAGGATGTCGCTCCCCGAATACGGCGAGACGATCCGCCCGGACGGCCACGGCGGAGGTGACAACCCCTGGTACATCCAGCAGATGCACAGCTTCATCACCAACCCGGCCAACAACGTGGGCTATGCGCTGTACTTCGAATTCGACGCCCCCGACGGCACGCACCGGATCTCACGGCTGGACACCCCGTTCCCGAAGGCTGCCGCGAAGTTCCAGGAAGTGTGGGGTCCGCTGGCGACGCCGGCTCCTTCGCCTTCGGTGGCATCACCCGCTCCAACGGCCACCGCGACGCCGATAGTCACCGCATCGCCGACAGCAACCGCAACCCCCACGGCCACCGCAACGCCGACAGCCACCGCAACGCCGACGGCCAGTGCTTCACCGACGGCGACCGCGACGGCGAGCCCGGCGCCGGTGACCACCGCGGCCGCGCTGCGGGTCAGCTCGTTGAACACGCGGTCCCCGAACGCGGCGATGAATGGCCAGAAGCTGAACGGCAGTCAGTACATCTTCGTCTCGCTCGACACGTCTGTGCAGTCGGTCGTCTTCTACCTGGACGATCCCAAGCTGACGCAGCCATTTCACACCGAGACGTGGGCCGAGTGGGACCTTGTCGGTACCGCGGCCGACGGTACCGCGCTGCCACTCAACGTCAGCAGCTTGCCGAGAGGTAGGCACACCGTCACTGCCGTGATCAGCACCCCCATCGGCCCGCGCACGATCACCGGGACGTTCAACAGGTAGTCGCGCCGGGCGAGAGGCAACGAGGTCGACTAACCAGCCGGCCTCGTTTCGCTTTCCTGAGCGCCGTCCGCGCGGCGGACGGCTGCGAAGTATGCGGCCCGGTCCGCGTCGGTTCCTTGTGCGATCAACAGGTCTGCACCGCGGGCGGCTTTGTGCCGCGGGGCAACGAGTTCACGGATGTTCCGTGGGCGCAATGCGCCAGCTCTCGCCATCATTTCCCGGCGACTCAGGCGTGGGGTCGCCCGGGCCGCTTTTGCCATGAAGCGCGCGGGCGAGCCGCGCCCGGTCGCGCCCGCGGGCGGTGCGGCGCGGTCCACCGCCGCGGAGAGCAGGCGATATGACCGGCTCTCGAAGAGGGCCTCGAGAACCTCTGTGTGCACGTCCAGTCCCAGCGTCCCCCGCACGCGCTGCAACATGGTGCCGACGACGACACCAAGGCGCCAGTCCCTCGCCCGGTTGACGAGGACGTCCCAGTCGGGCGGGTCGACAACCATCGCTCGCTCGATGTCCTTGAGCCACATCAATTCGTGCCCGCCCGACATGGCGGCGTGCAAGCAGAGATGCAGCACCGTGTCGATCGGATCGCTGCTCAGCACGGACATCCCGGCGATCTGCAACGGACGCGCGCGGTCGATGAAGTCACCCATCCGTACGTCGAACTGGTCGCGCAACGTCCCACGGAACAGAAGTTGCCAGTGCAGGTCGATCGGGGTTCCATACCGAGCTTTCATGTTGAGTTCGCCGGCGGCGACTTCGCGCAGCATCCGCCAGTTGCGATCGGCCACCGGCGCGCCTGCGACCGCCAGCGCGTCAGCCACGGCTTCGAGATGACGGCCGCGTACGACGATGTCGAGGTCGGCATAGCTACGAAGGCCCGGGCCGCCGTGCATATGCTCGGACAGGATCGGGCCCTTCACGACCAGCCAGGGCAACGACGTGGGCTCGAGAACGGTCCCGAGCCACCGCAGGTCCCCCAGAGACCGCAAGTGCGCCGTCGTCGCGACATGATCAAGCCGCTCGAGCACCTGCATCAACTCCGGCTCGCGCGCCGCGAGGTCCGGATTCGCCGTCATCGCGACTCGGACGTAGCCGCCGATCCGATGGAAATGCGCGGCCGCCGGCAGCCAGGAGAGGTCGTGCAGCGCACGCAATGCGTCGCCGGCAGCCGCCATCGCGTCGGCGCCAGCATCCGCCACGAGACAGGCGACCAGTGCCTGGCGCCGCAGCGTCGCGTCGCGCGTCAGCCCGCCCGACAAGCTGGATTTGCTCACCGACACGGCCGGCGTCCCTTTCTCTGCAATCATTGTCCGCGGCCCCCACCCTGGCAGATCGAGCGGCCAAACTGCGCACTTGCCTACATTGGTCGTTCACCGCACGCTTTCTTCCGGCACTGGAAAGTGAGACGGAGCGTCATGAAAGATGCCGGCAGCTGCTTTGGATACGACGTCTCATCCAGCATTCCGCTGCACTTCACGAGGAATGCACCTTCGGGTCAGGACACCCTGCTGCCGACCCAGACCCTGAACGTCGTCGCGTACGACAACGAGCCGGCTGGACCGGACTGCGAACTGGTCATCACCTGGACGGCGACGCCGGCCCGGCCAATCGCAGCCCAGGTCTACCGCGCCCCCGGCGAGGGAATGTACGGCGTGCACATCGAAGGGGGTGGCTGGTTCTGGGTGGACACCCGCGAGCCGCGCATCACCGTACCCGCCGGCGAGGAACCGACCCGGCGCGAAGAACGGCTGTGGGGGCTGCCCGCGATGTTGTGCTTCGCCGCCCGCGGCGACCTACCGTTGCACGCCGCTGCAATAGACATCGGCGGTCGTGCCGTCGTACTCGCTGGTCCGTCCCGCGCGGGAAAGACAACGCTCGCGGCAGCTGCCGTCGCCGCGGGATGGCGGCTGCTCTCCGAGGACAACACCTGCATCCGGCTCGCCGGCGGGCCGACGGTGCTGCCCGGCCCCGGCCTGCTCCGACTCCGCCACGACGTCGCCGCGAAATTCGACATTCCTCGGTCGCAGACGTGGGATCTCGGGGACGACCGCCTGCACATGGCACTGCACCGCGACACACGCGGCGACGGCCGGCCTGTCCCGCTCAGCGCCGTGGTGCTGTTGCACGCTACTGACGATGGCGATGTCACCTCGCGCACCGTGGCACCCGATCAGGCACTCCGTGATCTGTGGTCACTCAGCTTCCGGCTCCCGGAGACTCGTGCGCGGATCGCGTGCTTCGATCGACTCGCCGAACTGGTCAACCGGGTGCCGATCCACGAGGTCCACCGACCGCTCACGATGGGCTCGCTGCCGGATCTGCTCGAGCTGCTCAAGACGTTGGCTCATGGCGAGTGACGCGTCGTTGCCCGATGAGCGCCGGTTGGGTGTGGCCGCCAAAACGGCCCTGGTGATCCGCTCATGGACGATGTTTCTCGCCGTACGTCGCGATCTGGCCCGGTATCCCTTGGCGGAAGTCGTCACCCGATCGATGGCACCGGTAGCTGCGCCGGCTGACGGCGCTGCCTACCACCCTGCACAGTTGAGCCGAGCGGTCGGAAAGGCGCTGGGTGCGGGTGGCGATTCGGTGCGATGCATACACCGCGCGCTAGTACTCCAGCGGCTGTTGGCCCGTCAGTCGATGCTCACCGAACTCGTCATCGGACTGAAGCCCAACGCCCCGGACCACAAGGCGCATGCGTGGGTGGAATTGTCCGGCCGCGACATCGGGCCGGCGCCGGGCAGAAGCGGTCACGTCGAGTTGGCCAGGTATCCCGTCCGGCAACGCTAGTCTTGGGTTCGACCGATGTCCGCGAGCCCGCGCGCTGACCGCTCGACAAGGAGGGTCGGCATGGACAGTGCGGTCGACCCGGTCGTGGAGATCGAGGACGTCCAGCGGACCTACGGCAGTTTCGCCGCATTGAGCGGAGTGGACCTGCGCGTGGAGCCGGGACGCATCCACGCGCTGCTCGGTCCGAACGGCGCGGGAAAAACAACCCTGCTGAGAATTGTGACCGGCCTCATCGAACCGACCGAAGGTCGGGTCAAGGTCATGGGCCGCGACTCGAAAGAACACGGCATGGCTTTGCGCAAGTACATCGGTTTCGTTCCATCGGGCGACCGGGCGTTCTACCTTCGGCTCTCCGCGATGGAAAACCTGGCGTTCTTCGGCCGAATGCAGGGCCTCACGCGCAGCGAAGCACTCCGACGCGGCACGGAATGCATCAAAGACGTCGGCCTGGCCGACGCAGGCAACCGTCGTGTGGGCAACTACTCGCACGGAATGCAGAAGCGGCTTGCGGTAGCGCGAGCCCTGATGGTCACGCCGCCAGTGCTACTCGTCGACGAAGCGACCCACGATCTGGATCCCGATGGCGCGCGACGCATCCAGCAGCTCGTCTCCGACGCGGCCAGTCGCGGTGCCGGCGTGCTGTGGACGACACAGCGGCTCGAGGAGATACGCGGATTCGCGGACCAGGTGACCGTAATTTCACACGGTCGCGCGCGGTTTACCGGAACCGTCCCCGAGCTGATGGCACGGGCCAACACCCGTCGCTATCTCATTTATGTGCGTCCGCGACCGGGCGCGCCAACCGACGTGGAGCGGTGGCGGGAGGCGCTAGGTGCGGAGGCCGACCTCGTCGGTTCGGGACTGGACAGCGAGCACCTCATCCTCGTCGTCAGCGACGAGGCTGTCCTCGGGTCATCCATCGCCCGACTGGACGCCGCCGGCGCCGACGTTTTGTCGTGCTCAGAGGAGCGGTCTCGGATCGAGGCGGCCTTTCTCGACCTCACGGCTGCTGACGCGCCCGACACGACCAGCCGCCCTCCCTCGCAATCGCTGCCGTCGGCGGATCACCCGTCGCGGGTGCGTCTGCAGGTCGCTGCCGACCAACTCACTCCCGCGCCAGCCGAACCGACGGGGCCACGAGACCGGCTCCCGCCGGTGCTGACCGAGATGCGCAAGCTGCCCGCGTTCGGGCGACGCGATCTCCTCATTCAGCTGAGCTACCGGACGGCGTACCTCAGCGAAGTCTTGTCGCTTTCGCTGCAAACTGTGGTCTTCGCGTTCGTCGCGAAGCTGGTCGACCCGACCAAGATCCCAGTCGACGCGGGAGTCGGCAATCCTTACCTGGCCTTCGTCGCCGTGGGCATTGCCGTTGCTGCCTTCATGCAGTTGGGACTGAGCCGAGTGGTCGCGGCGATCCAGACCGAGCAGGCACTCGGTACCTTGGACAGTCTGCTCGTCACGCCGACGGCGTTTCCGACCATCCAACTGGGATCGGCGATGTACGACGCTGTCTACGTTCCGCTTCGCACGGCAATTTTCCTGACAGCGGTGTCGTTGGCGTTCGGTGTCCGATTCCACGCCAGCGGCTTCCTTCCAGCAGCCGCTGTGCTTTTCCTTTTCGTGCCGGTGGTTTGGGGCATCGGCGTCGTCGCCGCCGCGGGGGTCCTGACGTTCCGCCGCGGCGCCAACCTGATCGGCTTTGCAGCTGCCGCCTCGTCGCTGACCAGCGGAGCCTTTTTCCCGCTGACGCTCTTTCCGCGGTGGATCAGCGCTGTCGCCAAGTACAACCCGATGGCATTGACGCTCAGGCTCATGCGTGATGTGTTGATCAACGGGGCCGGTTGGTCGTCCATCTCCGGCGGACTTGTTGCCCTGGCTGTCAGTGCGCTGGTGTCGCTGTCGCTGGGAACTGTGGCGTTCCGCGCGGCCGTGGCGCGAGAGCGCCGACTCGGCACGATCGGCCTCTACTGAACACGGCAACCACCCCGTCCACACCAGACTGATCCAGGATGTGTAGCGCATGGAGCAACTGACCGATGACGACGTCTTCACGCAGACCGACCAGGTGGTCTTCCGGGATTTCGAGCCCGGCAAGGGAGCCGCGTTGCTGCTGCTCGACACCGGGGCGTACCACGGTGTCAACGACGTAGGCGCGCGCGTCTGGCATCTGCTCGACGGCGAGCGATCGGTTGGCGCGGTGATCCGTCAACTCCAGCTCGACGTACCGGATGCCCCCGCCGAGGTCGCTGACGACGTCCGCAGGTTCCTGGCCGACCTCGAGACGCGATCGCTCGTCAGGCGTTCCTAGCTGGTGCTTGCGCCCTCGACGAAGGCATGCGACGTCGCCAGGTCCCTGGCCCAGATGTAGTCGCCCAGCGTCAGATCCCGGGCGTCCAACCGGCGGCGCAACGCCGCATAATCGACCCCGGGCATCGTCCAGCCGGGGTCGATGCACCAGCGCCGCAAGCCGTCGTAGTCCATGCGTGCGACGAGTGAGTCATCGAACGCCGTAAAGGTACGGCGATCGAGGACCTCGTCAGGGACCGTGCCGCGAAGGAGGGTCTTGGCGAGCCCTTTGTAGCGCGATTCCGGGAACTTCACCTCGGCCCGCAGCGAGAGGAACAGTTCCCAGACGTCGATATCGAGCCAGGGGTTACGGACGCGGACACCGCAGACGGCCTGGATGACCTCGTCCGCCTCGAGTGAGATACCTGGACCTTCGAATGCGGTCAATTGCTCGTTGCGCCATAGCTCGCGCGACGTGGACTTCAGCATCCGCGAGGACTGGTCGACCCGGCCGGCGTCGACGAAGTCCGGCACTGGTAGCCCGCCGAAGTCACTTCGGAAGCGTCGGTACGCGCGAGTGACCGGATCTGGTGCCACGGCCATCGCGGCCTGCCGGATCAACCCCGGCAGATGTGCGCCGCCACGCCGCTTGGCAGCGAGGAACCGCCAGGCTGCCAATGGCCGGCCGGATTTCACCAGGTAGGGCAGCAGCCCGTCACGCATCTCGATGACGTATTCGGCGAACGATCCGGTCAGGATGTTCACGGCGCCGAACGCACGCGCTCGCGTGTAGAAGTCCTCGACCTCGCCGACCCAGATCGTCGGCACAGGTCCGTCGAAGCGCTGCATCCAGACATCGATACCGCCGAGTTGCGGATGATCTGGCACGAAGGTCTGCAGTTCGAGACCCTTGCGTTGCGCAATCAGCGATATCCATTCGGACTCATCCACCCGTGGAAAGCCCGGATAGACGGTCGACAACGCCTTCAGCGGCGTACCGAACCTCTCCAGGTGCCGTGGAGCGGCGAAACCCGCGACGGCCGGTGCGTCGACTCCGCCACTGAGCGAGACGAGGTCGCGACCCTCCATCGAGCGATCGACCGCTGTTGCCATGACCTGGTCGAACGCCTCTTTCAACGCCGCACCGCTGAGTCGAGACGTCTCGAGCAGCCGGTGCGGATGCCAGTAATGTTCCGATCGGGCTCGGCGTGCGTCGGCAGACAACACACTCGCCTTCGGAAGCCGCTGCACGCCGGTGATAGCAGCCGGGGTTTCGTCACCGTAGGCGCTGTAGAAGATGGATTGGACGACGTCGAGATCGACGACGCGCTCGATCCCGGCGGCTATCTGCACCTGTTTTGCCTCCGACGCGACCACCGTCATGCCTGCGGCATGCCGGTAGAACAGCGTTCGGAATCCCACGTGGTCGCGCCACGCCCATAGTTGGTCACCGTCGGTGACCACCGCCGCGTAGTAGCCGCGCAGCGACTCGGCAATGGAGGGTCCGAAGAGCGAGACGGCGCAGGCGAGAACAGCGGCCGGATTGACCCGCCCTCGCAACTCTACGTCGCCGCCTGGGGCCGCCAACACCCTTCGGCGCAGCTCTGTAAGGGTGTCGAGCGTTCCGACGATGGCGACTGCGAGGCCGGCGGCGGTGTCGGTGTCGCTATCAGTAACGACCGTGTCGGCTGACACGGCGAGCAGGGCGGCGCCATGCCGCAGGAAGGGGTCAACCGGCGAGCCGCGGTGGGGCGCCGCCGCGAAAGCGGCGCGAACACGCTCGTGCGCGTCATGCTGTGCGCCGCCGAGAACGACGACGAGCGACGACACTAGGCGCACCTCGGATCAGATCTGCGCGAACAAGAACGGTCCCGGACAGCCAACAGGCGGAGCGCGCCATGCGCGCCCCGCCTGCTGTGAGCTGAGTCTTAGCTCGTCGGCGGGTGCGAGAACTCGCCGAACTTGTCGGTGACAAAGAGCGTGTTGGAGCTCTTGTCGCCCTTGCCAGGGTTGTTGAACGTGTTGTCAGCGATCGAACCGAAGTCCGTAACGCTCGGTGCTGCGTACATGGCTTGTCCTCCCCATAGTTCCCCAGTTGTCGCTCGAACGGTAGGCGGATACCCGGCTCTCGTCAATCCGAACATGTATACAGACAGTAATTTTCTTCAGCGTCCGTCGCCGCGCAACATCTGGGACACAGTCCAGAAGATGATCTTGATGTCGAGCCAGAGTGACCAGTTCTCGATGTAGAAGTTGTCGAACCGGGCCCGATCTTCGATCGAGGTGTCGCCGCGTAGTCCGTGAACCTGTGCCCAGCCGGTCAGGCCGGCGGGGACGCGGTGCCGTGCGGTGTAGCGCGGATGCGACTCGGTGAACTGGGCAACGAAGTGCGGGCGTTCCGGTCGCGGGCCGACGAGAGTCATGTCGCCGCGCAGGATGTTCCAGAGCTGCGGCAGCTCGTCGAGCGACGAGCGACGCAGGAAACGGCCGACCCGGCCGACCCGCGCATCGGTCCCGATGTTCCAGCGGGTCTGCGACTCGGTCTCACTGCTCGGTTTCATCGACCGGAACTTCAGCAGCTCGAAGGCGCGGCCGTCGACGCCGACTCGAGTTTGCCGGAACAAGACCCCGGGCCCGGTCTCGATGCGGGATGCGATGG
>JBDSAK010000529.1:0-3387 GCA_039922195.1 Mycobacteriales bacterium | reverse complement strand
TGTCGGCGCGCGAGATCATGGCGGCGGCGTACCTCGCGGGTGCCGATCCGCGCGTGACCGTGATCGACATCACCGAGGTTGATGCGACAGCGGACCCGGACGGGCGAACGGTGCGCCTTGCTGCGATGTGCATCCTGGAGATCGCCGCCGGACTCGCCTGCCGCCCGGTCGAACCCGACTAGAAATCGAGGGAAGGTGTACACCTTGGCTCTCCTGCGGCGTTGCGTCGTACTGCTCGCGTCCAGCGCGCTGGTGAGTCTGCCGAGCCAGGCATGGGCCGCCGATCCGCGAGCGGTGCAGGTCTCGCTCGTCAGCGCGGCGTCGTCGCGGTTCGTCGCACCCACCGTCGTCACCAACGCAGGCGACGCGCGGCTGTTCGTCGCCGAGCAACGTGGCCTCATTCGTGTCGTGTCCGGCGGTCGGGTGCAGGCGACTCCGTACCTCGACCTCCGGCGATCGGTCGGCCGGTCGACCGGCGAGCAGGGTTTGCTGGGTTTGGCATTCCATCCGGACTTCGCGCGGAACCGCTTCTTCTATGTCGCGTACAACAATGCCGACGGATCCCTGCAGCTGACGCGCTTCCAGGCAGTGACTGCAGGAGCGGCAACGGCGAGCTTCGCCAGTCGCGTTCCGCTGCTGACCGTGCCGCATCCGAATGCGCGGCATAACGGCGGGATGATCGCGTTCGGCCCGGACGGCATGCTCTACCTGAGCGTTGGCGACGGCTACTCGACACCGCAAAAGGCTCAGGACCTCAGCTCGCTGCTCGGGAAGATCCTGCGCATCGACGTCAACCGCAGCTGTGCCCCAACCCGCTACTGCATTCCGGCCGGCAATCCGTTCGCGTCGACGCCTGGTGCGCGCCGAGAGATTTGGCACCTGGGCCTGCGCAACCCCTGGCGCTTCTCCTTCGATCGGGTGGCCGGGTCCCTGTGGATCGGCGACGTCGGAAACGCCAAGTACGAGGAAGTCGACACCGTGGCCAAGGGACTGGCCGGCCGCAACTTCGGCTGGCCCTGCCGCGAAGGAGCGCATTCGTATTCGGGCTCCTGCCGGGCCGGCGCCTTGACCTACCCGGTCGTCGAGATGGCGCACGACACCGGCATGTGCGCTCTGATCGGCGGCTACGTCTACCGCGGGCGGCAGTCTCCGGCGCTCGCCGGCACGTACGTGTTCGCTGACCTGTGTAGCGGAAAGATCTACGGCGTCAGTCAGTCCGGTGGGCGGTGGGTGCGCGCTCAGATCGGGAAGTCGCTCGACAGCCTCTCGTCCTTCGGCGAGTCAGCGTCAGGAGAGCTGTACGCCGTCGACCTGGTCGGTCGGTTGACTCGGTTGGTGGGTGCTCCCGTTTAGCGACGCCCGCGCTAGTGTCGCGACGTGCGCACCGTCAGGGTCAACGGCGACCCGCTGACCGTGGACGACGTCGTCGACGTCGCCCGGGGACATGCGCGCGCCGAACTCGACCCGACCGTGCGCGAGCGGATGGAGCGCAGCCGCCGCTACGTCGTCGCCGCGGTCGAGCGCGACGACGTCGTGTACGGCGTGACCACCGGCTTCGGCGCCCTGGCGGACACCCACATCGGGCAGGACAACCTGGCCCGGATGCAGGCCTCGCTCGTGCGCTCGCATGCCGCCGGTGTCGGGCGTCCGCTGCCCGACGAGACGATCCGCGCGCTGTTGCTTCTGCGGGCCCGGACACTGGCCGCCGGGCTCTCGGGCTGCCGCGTCGACCTGCCGGAGATGCTGCTCGCGCTGCTCGACCGCGATCTGTGCCCGGAGGTCCCCGAGAAGGGCTCTGTCGGCTGCTCCGGCGATCTTGCGCAGCTCGCGCATCTTGCGCTGCCGCTGATCGGCGAAGGCCGACTGCGGCGCACGGGCGAGGCCGAGTACCGGCCGGCGCTCGACCTCCTGCGCGAAGCCGGACTTGCTCCGCTGGTGCTCGAGCCCAAGGAAGGGTTGTCGCTGCTCAACGGGACTGAGCCGATGCAGGCGCTGCTGGCCTTCGCTGTGCACGACGCGCAGTTGCTGGTGCGGCTCGCCGACGTCGCCTGCGCCATGAGTGTCGAGGCGCAGCTGGGCACCGACCGGTCGTACGACGCGCGCGTGCAGGCGCTGCGGCCGCATCCGGGACAGCTGGCGTCGGCCGCGAATCTGCGGGCGCTGCTCGCGGGTTCGCCGCTACTCGCGAGTCATCGCAGCTCGCCCCACGCCGTACAGGACTCGTACTGCCTGCGCTGCGCGCCGCAGGTGCACGGCGCCGTTCGCGACGTGCTCGGCTTCGCGCGCGGAGTCATCGACCGTGAACTCGGCGCGATCGTCGACAACCCGGTCATCGTCGATGACGAGGTGCTCACCACGGGCAACTTCCACGGTGCGCCGCTGGCGTACGCCGCCGACATGCTCGCCATCGCACTGACCGATCTCGGGTCGATTGCCGAACGCCGCGTCGACCGGATCCTCGACCCGGCGTTCTCGCGCGGGCTGCCGCCGTTTCTCGCGCCGGACGCGGGCACCAACAGCGGCTTCATGCTTGCGCAGTACACAGCCGCAGCCGTGTGCAGTGAAAACAAGGTGCTCTCGCATCCGGCATCCGTCGACAGCATTCCGACATCGGGTAAGCAGGAGGATCACGTCTCGATGGGCTGGCACGCCGTGCGCAAGCTCACCGAGGTAGTCGCCAACGTGCGGACCGTTCTCGCCGTAGAAGTTCTCTGCGCAGCCATGGGACTCGACCTGCGCGCCGATGTCGCGGCGGCGGGTCCTGCAACGGGCGCAGTGCGCGACGCGCTGCGCGCGCGCGTGCCAAGGATGGATGTCGACCGCAATGTCTCGGAGCAGATCCTCGCGACCACCGAGCTGCAGGACGCACTCGTCGCCGCGGCCGAATCCGTGACCGGTCCGCTCGCATGATGGCCGCTCGCATGATGGCTGGTTGACATGACGGAGGTCTGCTGATGCAGGGTGCACGAGTCGTCCGCGCGGCGCGCGGCGGCACACTGACCGCCAACTCCTGGGCCGCGGAGGCGGCGATGCGGATGCTGCACAACAACCTCGACCCTGAGGTTGCCGAGCGACCCGACGACCTGGTCGTGTACGGCGGAAACGGCCGCGCGGCCCGCGATTGGCGATCGTTCGACGCGATCACCGAAACCCTGCGCACAATGGCGGCCGACGACACGCTGCTCGTGCAGAGCGGCAAGCCGGTCGGTGTCATGCGCACACACGACATGGCGCCGCGGGTGCTCATCGCCAACTCACTGCTCGTACCGAAATGGGCGACACCCGAACACTTCCGTGAGCTCGAGGATCTCGGCCTGATCATGTACGGGCAGATGACCGCAGGCTCGTGGATCTACATCGGCACGCAGGGCATCGTTCAGGGCACGT
>JBDSAK010000528.1:0-7156 GCA_039922195.1 Mycobacteriales bacterium | reverse complement strand
CGGCCTGCGCGCCGTAGATCTTGACGGGGCGGTCCTCGACCAAGCCGATCGCGACGAGCTCCTGGAAGCCCTTCTCGATCTTCGTCAGCAGCGAACCCGACGCGATCGGTACGACGACCTGTGCCGGCAGCCGCCAGCCGAGCTGTTCCGCGATCTCGTAGGCCATGGTCTTCGAGCCCTCGGCGTAATAAGGCCGGACGTTGACGTTGACGAAGCCCCAGTTCTGCTCCGCCGCGATCTCCGAGCAGAGCCGGTTGACCTGGTCGTAGTTGCCGGTCACGGCGATGAGCGTCTGCCCGTAGACGGCCGTCGTGATGACCTTTCCGTCCTCGAGGTCGGCCGGGATGATCACGATCGCCCGCAGCCCGGCGCGGGCGGCGTGCGCGGCGACCGAGTTGGCCAGGTTGCCGGTCGAGGCGCAGCCGACGGTGGTGTAGCCGAACTCGCGCGCCTTCGACAGCGCGACCGAGACGACGCGGTCCTTGAACGAGTGGGTCGGATTGCCCGAATCGTCCTTCACCCACAGCGTCTCGACGCCGAGCGCCTGACCGAGGTTGCGGGCCCGGATCAACTGAGTCATGCCGGCACCGAGGTCGACGCGCAACGCCGGGTCGGCGCCCGACGGCAGCAGGTCGGCGTACCGCCAGATCGACTCCGGCCCCGCTTCGATGGAGGCGCGGGTGACGCGGCTGCGCCACACCTCGACGTCGTAGTCGACCTCGAGCGGGCCGAAGCAGAACTCGCAGACGTGGATGGCGGCGATCGGATACGTGCGGCTGCACTCACGGCACTTCAGTCCGCGTACGGCGGACGGTGCGGTGGAGGGCGCTTGGTCGAGTAGCGAGGTCACAGCTGTGGAGGCCTTTCTCCTCATCTTTCCCCTCGGCGTGTTCGCCGGGGGCCGGAGTTAGCACCTGTCACGTCGGCCTCGAGACGGCGAAACGCCGTACTGAGTTGTCGTGGTGGTTGCCGGGGCTTCTTCGGGCCGTTCCCTCTGCCCCTCTTGATGAGCGGTATATGAAGTTGTGAGGACGAAGTCTGAATACTCGACGCCGCCAGGTCAAACTCGTTGTCAGCCGGCCTGCGCCTCGGCGGTCGCCACGAAGCGCTGCAGCCAGCCGGCGAGGTCGGCGTCGAGGTAGCCCTGCATCTGCTGCGGGTCGGCGCGCACCGGCTCGCCGTCCCACGACTCCTCGGTCTCGATCAGGACACCCTGGTCGACCGTCGTGAAGGTGAAGCCGTGGATCCCGCGGATGCCGGCGGTCGTGCCGCCCCAGAGCGTGCGGCGCTCGGGTTCCAGGTCGAACAGCACCGAATCGACCTCGAAGGACTCGGTCGTCCAGCCGAAGCGAGCACCCGGTACGAGCGGTCCATCGAGGTAGGCGCGGAGCATCTGGGGTTGCCAGGTCGGATAGACGCTGATCTCGGTGTGGAGCCGCCACACGACGCTCAGCGGGGCAGCGGTGAGGGCACGGTGCCTGCCTATGATCGGGGCGTCGTGGTCGATCGACTGCGGATGCATACCGCCATTCAACCGCTTCGAGGGAGCCCGGATGCAGGCCCGCGATGCGTGGGAGTGGTTCGAGGGACACACCTTCCACCACAGCGATTTCCGGGCCGACGAGCTGGCCGGGCGAAAACGCGGCATGACGATCAGTGTGGTGCTCCCGGCACTCAACGAAGAGCGCACGATCGGCGCGATGGTGTCGACACTGCGTCGGGAACTGATCGAGGACGTCGGGCTGATCGACGAGCTCGTCGTGATCGATCCAGGCAGCTCCGACCGCACGGCGCAGATCGCGGAGGATGCGGGTGCGCGAGTCGTTCGCGAAGCCGAGGTGCTGCCCGAGCTCGGCCGGGTTCCTGGCAAGGGTGAGGCGTTGTGGAAGTCGCTCTACGCAACCAGCGGCGACATTGTCTGCTGGCTCGATGCCGACATCGAGGGCTTCCGTGCCGAGTTCGTAACCGGACTGATCGGGCCGCTGATCGAGGACCCCGAGCTCGCGTACGTGAAGGCCTTCTACGAGCGCCCGCTCACCGACGGCGCCGGCGTGCACCCCACCGGCGGCGGCCGGGTCACTGAGCTCGTCGCGCGGCCACTGCTCAACATGTACTGGCCTGCGCTCGCCGGCTTCATTCAGCCGTTGTCGGGCGAGTACGCCGGCCGGCGCGAGTTTCTCGAGCAGGTGCCGATCGCCTCCGGGTACGGCGTCGAGATCGGCCTGCTGGTCGACCTGCTCGAACTCGTTGGCCTCGACGCGATGGCGCAGGTCGACCTCGAACGCCGGCAGCACTCGCACCAGGACCACGCGGCTCTCGGGCGGATGGCGCTGACCTTGCAGCACACCGTGCTGACGCGGTTGCAGCGCGGCGGCCGCATGGTCCTCGCCGAACCCGCGGCGCTGAGGATGATGCAGTTCGCCATGGACGACGGGCGCTACGCCGTGACGCATTCGGCGGCTGATCTGTCCGAACGCCCGCCGATGGCGACCGTACGCGCCGCACAGGAACGTCCCGTTGGCCGCTGACATACGCGTCGTCTACTCCGACCTCGACGGCACGATGGTCGGCCCGGGCGGCTGCTTCTTCCGCGACGCCGACGGCGCGGTGACGCTCGACCCCGCTGCGGCACTCACCGAGCTGCATGCCGCCGGCATAGCTCTCGTCCTCGTCAGCGGCCGTAGCCTGGCATCCCTGCGAGAGGCCGGCGACATCTTCGGCGCCGACGGGTTCATCGGCGAGCTCGGCGGCATCGTCGCGCATGACCGCGGGCAGCGCATCGAGGTCTTGCGCGGCGCGATGCCCAGCGACCTGGACGGCACTCCGGTCGAGGCGATGCGGCGCGGCGGCGTACTCGAACTGTTGCGGGACCGGTGGCCGGGGCAGATCCAGCTGCACGATCCCTGGCACGAGGACCACGTCGTCGACTTGCTGTTGCGCGGCGATGTGCCCGTCGACGAGGCCGATGACCTGCTCGCCCGCCACGGCTTCGGCTGGCTCCGCTTGAACGACAACGGCGTGATGGCGCCAGGTCGAACGTTTGACGGCCTCGACGTCCACCCCATCCGCTACTACCACCTGCTGCCGCACGGCATCACGAAGGCGATCGCGATCGAAGCCGACCTGCAGCGGCGCGGCCTGGAGCCCGCACAGGCGATCGCCATCGGCGATTCACTCTCCGACATGGAAATGGCGCCGCACGTCGCGAAGTTGTTCATCGTCGCCAATGGCGAATCCGCTTACACACCAGGCGATAACGTCACGCTCACCGGTGGCGCAATGGGCGCGGGCTGGGCAGAGGCGGTCAGGTACGCCGTCGCGCATACGGCGCTCGGCCGACGTTGAATTCGCCACGCAAACGAGGCGACCGCGGATAGTCCCGCGATCGCCTCCCTTGCGTGCCGCCGACCGGTGCTACTTGCCCCAGATCGTGTTGCTGCTCCACGCCGAGCCCGACCAGGAGCTGCCGCTCCACGTACTGCCCGACCACGAGCTACCGGTCCAGCGAGCACCGTCCCAGACGTTCGACGAGTAGGTCTGCGTCGTCCAGCGGCTGCCCGACCACGAGCTGCCAGACCAGGAACTGCCGCTCCAGGAGCTGCCCGACCACGAGCTGCCCGACCAGGAGCTGCCGTTCCACGTGCCGCCGGACCACGTGCTTCCAGTCGTGCGAGCCGACGCCATTGCCTGGGCGTTGAACGAAACGCCGAAGATGTCCTTCTCACCGGCGAGCACGATGTTGTCCATGGACAACGACATGCTGCCGCGGGAGAGCTGCAGCGGGTTGTAGTTGCCGTAGCCCATGGATCGGCCGAACGGCTGCGGCAGCGCGGTGACCGCGGGCATGCCGATCAGCTTCGCGACGTCGAGCGTGCCACTGCCCTGGATCCGCCCCTCGATGCCGTTCAGCGGGACGGTGAGGCGCTTCAGCTCGTTCTTGATGTCGTCCGGCGTCGCGTTGGGCCGGCGCTGGTACTGCAGCGCCACCAGGCCACTGACGAACGCCGCCGACTGCGACGTGCCACTGCCGCGGAAGAACCGCGTACCGGCCACGGCGCTGGTGTACGTCCGATCGACGTACGACCCCGGGGCGCGCAGCCCGGCGATGCTCTGACCCGGCGCGAGCACGTCCGGGTTGCGGGCGCCGTCACCGCCCTGGCTGAAGGTGGAGACCTGGTCGTCGGACAGCGGGAAGATGAAGCGCTGGTTGTCGTTGTTGGCGTAGCAGTCCCAGATCTGCAGCTGGTTGCCGTTCGCGGTGATGCCGTCACGGTTGTCGAGGCACCGGCCGGAGGCGGTGCTGCGCAGCTGTGAGGTCTTGGCGAAGGAGCCGGTCCACTTCTGGTTGGTTCCCCCGTTGCAGGTGTAGAGGATGACCCGGGTCCCGTTCGCCGTCTGCGCACCGCTGACGTCGACGCACTTGCCGGAGGGCACGTGCCTGACGCTGCCATCGGCCATCAGGTTCCACCGCTGGTTGTTGTTCCAGAGGGCGCAATCGGCGAGGACGATGGCGCTCCAGTCGGCGGTGGCGTTGTTCGGCGTACCGATGCACTTTCCGGCCACCTGCAACTGCTTGCCCGCGCCGGTCTCGGTGGCGTAGCTCACCGAGCCGGCAGCGATGATGAACGGGTCGCGGGCCGGGTTGTCCAGGCCGCCCGTTGCATTGCCGCTGTTGCCCGCTGCGGCGACGACGGCGACACCCTTGAACCAGGCGTTCTCGACCGCGTGCGCGATCGGGTCGAGCGTGTAGTACTGCGACGAGTCCGTGCCGAACGACAGGTTCATCACACGCACGTTCATGCCATTGTCGTTGCGGTGGGTCACCACCCAGTCGATCGCGGCGATCATTGACGACACATCGGTCGCGCCGCGCGCATCACCGATCTTGAGGCTCAGGATACGGGCGTCCGGCGCGACACCGGTGAAGTTGTTGGGGTCGGTGTACGGCGCATAGGCAGCGTCGTCGCGGCCGGCGATGATCCCGGCCATGTGCGTGCCGTGACCGTAGGTGTCAAGGTTGCGCAGGTTCGCTGCTTGCGACTCGAAGGACAGGTCAGGACCGTAGATGATCTTGCCGGCAGTGCGCAGACCGTTGACCGGGACGATGCCGGTGTCGATGAGCGCAACGGTGACGCCCTTGCCGGTCAGGCCCGCCTCGTGCAGCTGGCCGACGCCGCTGCGCAGTTCCGCGTTGTACACCGAGCCGAAGTCAGTCGTGGGGGCGTACTCGCTCGCGAGCATCTGCACAGGGGCGTCAGGGACCACCGAACCGATGCCCGGCATCCCCCGCAGCCGAGCGAGTTCGCCCTGCGGGATGCGGGCGGAGAACGAATCGATGATGGCGAGGTTGCGGCCGATGTCGCCGTGGGTGGCCTTGACCGCGCGCTCCGCAACCCCGGCGGGAGCACCCTCGGCGCGGCGCACGATGACGGCGACGTCAGGGCCGGTCGGCAGGACAGCCGCGCCGGCGCCGGTGGCACCCAGCATCGAGAAGGCGGCCACGGAGAACGCAACGGCCCGGCCACCCAGCAGCGGCTTCGGACGGCGTTTGGTCTCGCCCCAGCTGATACTCATACGAATCCCCCCAAGGGAGCAGCGTTGCGCTGCGTATTGAGATAGTCACATGGAGTTAGGGGGCGTCCAACCGCCGAACGGACCCAGTTCTCGTCGGGGGTCACTGAGCCATGTGGAGCAAGGCGGCGACGTGCCGGCCCGCGAGATCGAGTGGCGTTCCGGGCCGTGCCGGTCCATCGCGGCGGGGCGACCAGCGCCGGCCGCGGCGACGAACGGGGTGCGCGCCGGGGTGTCGAAACCGGGTGCCCCGTCGGGGGCGCGGGAGATCGGGTCGGGCAGCTGCGGCTGGGTGGAGTCGGTTCCGGACGACGCTACGGGGTCGATGAGCGGCGGAGACGAGTGTCGCCGTCAGACCCGCCTTATGCGGGTCCTGCGCCGGGGTCTTCCAGAACGACCAGCGACCTACAACGCGACGGCCCGGCCGCCGAACAGCGGCCTCGGGCGGCGCTTGGTCTCGCCCCAACTGATACCCATCACGTTCCCCCCAGCAGGCAGCGTCGCGCTGCGTTACGGTATTTTCACACATTGTAAGAAGGTGTGAACATCCGCCGATCAGCCCAATGCTGCGACAGTGCGTGGGCTGAACAGAGCAACGCAGGCCGTGGCGGGTGCTGCGCGGCGCCGGCCGATGCGGCAGGCTCTGCGCCATGCCCACAGGTTCGGTCACGCTTCGCGTCGCTCTCTCCCAGTCCTCGCTCGATGCTCGCCGCGGCGTCGTCCGCGTCCACTACCAACTGCTCGCGAACCTCGGAGCGCGCGCCTGGGACGTCCTGCAACTGACCGGCGAACGGGCGACCGGCGCCATCGCCGCGTTCTCGGCGCCAGGCGCGCCGGTCGACGTGATCTATGCCGATGACCTGACGATGAGCAACTGCGGTGTGCGCGCCGGAGACTCGGTCGACGTACAACTGGTCACGCCGGCTGCCGCCACCAGGATCTCGCTCAGCGCGCCGGTCAGCCTCAACGGCGAGCCCGACGATGTGTCGTTGCGCTTCGCGCTGCTGGGCAAGGTCGTGTCCCTCGGGGATCGCGTCGGTCTGTTGCCGCAGGACTTCACCGGTTCCTCCTTGCCCCCCGCGACGCATCTCAATGTGCTCGGCAAGTTGGCCGGCACTTTCGGTGCCGACTGGCAGCAGGATCTGCTGGTCGTGACCGCGGTCGAGCCGACCGGACGGCTGGCGCGGGTGACCATGGCGACAACGTTGGAGTGCACCGGCAGTGCGCCCAGCATCGAGACGCCGTCCTGGTCGGTGACTCCGTCGCCGGCTCAAGCCCGGCCAAACCCTGCGGCGAAACAGTTCCCCGGCCTCGATCATGAGCCAGCGGCTCGCGCCTCCAGCCCATCGGCCCCGTCGGCACCCGCGACCCCGGCGACGCCGCCGCCGCCGCCGCCGAGCGTCGAGGACCTGCCCGGCCTCGAGAACCAGATTGCGGCACTGCGCGAATGGCTGGACCTCGGGTTCCACCGCGGCGCCCTACTGGCGAGTCTGGGTGCGCGGCCGACCATGGGTGTCCTCGTGACCGGGCCGGCCGGCTCCGGCAAACGCGCGCTCGTCGAGGCAGCCGCCGCGTCGGTCGGCGC
>JBDSAK010000527.1:0-3494 GCA_039922195.1 Mycobacteriales bacterium | reverse complement strand
AGCCATGCCGTCACGGTGAGTTTGTCTGGCGGTTTGGAGGATGGGTGCATCGAGTGGCGATCCGCCGGACCCGCCGACAGGAGTGTATGTGTCTCACGCACATACTACGTGTGCGTGCTTTGCGAGTTCGCGCTCGCGCTCCCTGGCAAGACCTCCTGGCTGCGTTCGTCGCCGCGCGCAGCGCCAGCCAAGAGTGGGACCTCGGCGACGGTGATCTGCCGCTTTCAGACAGGCCGTCGGCGCGGGCATACTGCTCAGTCGGGCCAGGGGGTTGCGCTCGGCCGCCCGCCCGCGCTGTAGGCCAGCTGCTAGCTGTCAGGCGCTACGTCGGCGGCGAGGATGAGCCGCTCGACGCCGATGGCGAAGCCCGCACCCTCCGTGTAGCTGCCGCCGCCGAGAATCTGCTTCTGCGCGCCGGGCTGCGGACATGTGATTTCGAAGCCGTCGCCGGTGTAGTACGCCAGGCCGCGCCTGACGGCCGGCTGCAGCTCATAACGGTTCGCGACAGCGCCGACCATTGTCTCCGCAAGCGCAATGAGCTCGTCGCGCGGGTCGCCGCGCGGGCACAGCAGCTCCACGGCGAACTGCGTGAACTCGCGGTAGCGGCCGGCATAGGCCGCTGAGCGAGAGCATTGCGACCCCGGTGACGATATGCGCCGCCGTGTCAATCGCGGCGCGCAGCTCGCTGTTCAGGGGGCAGGCCGTACCTCGACGCGCATGGTAACCCCATCGCCAGCAGTGGATCGTCGCGAGATAGTCCTCGCCTCAGCTCGTCTAGCCATAGCATCCAAGGAGCAGCACATGACGAGCATCGCTCCGCAGGGCCTTCGCGCGCCAAATAGCCCTGGCCGATGCAGCGATACGAATCTTCCAGAGGAGACGTCATGACCGTTCTCACGCGTTTCGTGCTTGATCACAAGCGGCTGGTTCTTGGTTTCTGGCTCATCGTCACGATCGCCGCGTTTGCTGCGATCCAGCCATCAAGCAACGCCTTGTCGCAGGAGTTCAGTGTGCCGGGCCGCGAGGGCTTCGAGACAAACAAAAAGCTCGCCGAGCTCTATGGCAACGGCGGCAACGTCGCGCCGATCGTGCCCGTCGTGAAGCTCCCGAAGGACAAGACCGTCGACTCGCCCGGAGTTACCAGGCAGCTCGACGCGGCGCTCGCGAAGGTCAAGGCGGCGCTGCCGAAGGCCAGCACCGCATCGTATGCCTCAACGCGCGACCGAGCATTTGCCTCCGAGGATGGTCGCACGACCTTCGCTCTCGTCTACATCCCGGCAAAAGGTGGAGTCGATCCCGGCCAGGTCGAGGCACGGCTCTCACAGTCAGCGCTAGCAGGCGTCACCGTCGGCGGTTCGGCCGTGCAGGTGACGGGGCTTGACGCACTGCGCGCATCGGCCGGCGACAGCGACGGCGGCACCGGCGTCCTGCTGGGGACGCTGCTGGCAGCACTGGGCGCGCTCCTGGTCCTCCTCTTCGTCTTTCGGTCGTTCATGGCGATCGTGCCGGTGATGATGGCGTTCGTCGCGATCCCGTCGACCTTCCTGCTGATCTGGCCGCTGGCGAGCGTCACCGACGTCTCGGTCATCGTGCAGTACCTCGTCGCACTGATCGGGCTCGGCATCGCGATCGACTACGCCCTGCTCGTGGTCGTCCGCTGGCGCGAGGAACGCCAGCAGTCCAGCGTGACCAACGAGACCGCAGTGAAGAACGCGATGCGCCACGCCGGCTCCGCCGTCGCCTTCAGCGGCACGACCGTCGCGATCTCGCTGCTCGCGCTGGTCGCCGTGCCGGTGCCCGTCCTGCGCAGCATCGGGATCGCGGGCCTGCTGATCGCGCTCGTCAGCGTCGCCGTGGCAGTCACACTGCTGCCCGTCCTGCTGGCGACGATCGGACCGAGGCTCGACTGGCCTCGCAACCGCCGCGACGCCCGCCCGAGCCGCGCCTGGTCGGCCTGGGCGCGCGTCGTCGTACGCCACCGCTGGGCCGCCGCCGTGACATCCACCACCGTGCTCGCTGCGCTCGTCGTCGCCGCCTCATCGATCCAGCTCGGCAACCCGCGCGCCGACTCGCTCGCCCAAGCCGGGCCCGCACACGCCGGCCTGCAGAAGCTGCAGGACTCAGGCATCGGCACAGGTCCGCTCTCGCCGTTCGACGCGCTCGTCCGCTCAGGCGACCCCAAGGCCGTCGCAAAGACGCTCGCCGGTATCGAGGGTGTCCGCGGCACGACAGCACCCCCAGACTGGCGGCGCGGCGAGACATCGCTCGTCACCGTCATCCCGACCGAAGACGGCAACTCCCCCGCCGGCCGAGCAACGCTCGACCACATCCACGCCACCGCGCTCCCCGCCGGTGTAACGATCGGTGGCCAGGCCGCGCATACCGCCGACTTCCTCGACGCCGTCTACGGCAACTTCCCGCTGCTGCTCGCGCTCATCTCCATCCTCACGTTCCTGCTGCTCGCGCGAGCATTCCGCTCGCTCATCCTGCCACTCAAAGCCGTCCTGCTGAACCTGCTCTCCGTCGCGGCCGCCTGGGGCCTGATCGTGCTCGTCTTCCAGAAGGGCTACGGCTCGGAGGCGATCTGGGGCATTGAGGCGACACAGGCAATCAACGTCGAGCTGCCGATCGTCATCTTCGCCTTCCTGTTCGGCATCTCGATGGACTACCAGGTCTTCATCATCAGCCGCATGCGCGAGGCATACGACCGCACCGGCTCGACCGAAGCCGCCGTCGTCGAGGGCATCGGGCGCACCGGCCGGCTGGTCACCAGCGCCGCGCTGATCCTCGGCCTCGCATTCGTCGCCTTCAGCAACAGCCCAGGCACCGAAGCGAAGATCTTCGCCACCGCGCTAGGCGGCGGCATCCTGATCGACGCGACGATCATCCGCGCCATCCTCGCGCCCGCCGCAGTTGCGATCCTCGGTCGCTGGAACTGGTGGCTGCCGGACTGGGCCGCACGCATCCTCCGCGTGCAACCGTCCGGCGCTGCGCCCCAGATCACTCCCAATCCTGTCCCTCAGCCCGCATAGGCAATCTCGCCAAGAGCCAGTCGGAGAGGGGGAATCTCAGGGGTCCCCCCTCCCCGTTTGTGGCCGAACCGCTCCGCGGGCACCGCCTGCTGGCTGACGCGCAAAACCCGGAACCTTCCCTGATCACAACAATTCCAGGCTCGAGAACGCCCATCATGTCAACGCGCGCGCCCTCAAGCAGGGGCAGCTTGCGGCTGCTGAAGCGTTGGCTCCCGGGTGCCCGCGATCATATGAGCCCGGCCAGCACGGTGGACCGACCGGGCTCATCGCGCATCAGGCTTGGAGCAGCGCCTGAACGATCTCGCGCCACGCGCGCTTAGAGATCGTCATTGCAGCCGGACGTGCCTTGCACCACTTGCCGATCACGTCGGCCGCATACGGGGCACAGCCAAGATAAGGCCGAAAAGTCCATCAGCTGGACGGCTGCTCGCTCCTTCACAGCGACGTGGCGCTTGTCCAGCG
>JBDSAK010000526.1:0-3090 GCA_039922195.1 Mycobacteriales bacterium | reverse complement strand
ACTGCGTCCGCGGCAATCCTCGCCGCCGCCCGGTCGGCCGTCGGCTGATGGAGGCCATGAGCCTTCCGCTCGCCGACGTCGTACCGGAAATGGTGCTCGTCGTGGGCACCGTCGGCACGCTTCTGTGGGCGTTGTTCGCGCCGCGGCGGCTGCAGTCGGCGACCGCGCTCGTCGCACTCGCGGTGCTCGCCGCAACAGCCGTGGCCGCGGGGCTGTCAGTCGCCAATCCGCCGGGCGCAACGTTTTTTGGCACGTACGCCGCGGACAGCACCGCCCACTGGGCGAAGATCATCATCATCGTCGGGACGGCGATGACCATCGGGCTTTCGGTCGAGTGGTTCCGCACCGACCAGCGGCACGGAGAGCTCTACACCTTGCTGCTCTTCGCCGCGCTCGGCTCGATGCTGATGGCGGGCGCCACCGACCTGATGGAACTCATCATCGGCGTACTCATGTCGTCGGCCAGCGCGTTTGCGCTCGCCGGCTTCCACCGGCGCTCGGCCGCAGCGGGCGAGGCAGCGCTCAAATTCTTCCTCGTCGGGGGACTCGCGACGTCGTGCCTCATCTACGGCAGCGCGCTGCTGTTCGGCCTTGCCGGGACGACGGTATATGGCGGTTTCGCGGCTGAACTGCGCGGTGCGGACGCGAGTGCCCTCGCCGTCGCGGTTGCGCTGGTCGCGATCGGCTTGGCGTACAAACTCGGCGCGATCCCGGTGCACACCTGGGTGCCCGATGTAGCGCAGGGATCGCCGGTGCCCACGGCGGGGTTTCTGACCGCAGTCCCGAAGGTCGGTTCACTCATCGCCCTCGCGCGCCTTGCCGCTGCGCTCGGCAGCAGCCCAGTCGGCTGGCGGCCGCTCGTCGCCGTGCTCGCCGCCGTGACGATGACCCTCGGCAACCTCGCGGCGTTCTGGCAGCACGACGTGCGCCGACTGCTCGGCTGGTCGGCAGTGTCGATGACCGGGTACGGGCTGATGGGCGTCGTCGCGGTCGGACGCAGCGACCTCGCCGTGCCCTCGATTCTGTATTTCCTGCTGGCGTATGTCGTCGCCAATCTCACTGCGTTCGCCGTGGTCACCGAACTCCGCGGCCGGGCCGACATCACGTCGTACGCCGGTCTGGCCCGCAGTAGACCGATGCTCGCGATCGCGTTGGTCGTGGCGTTCCTGTCCTTCGTCGGCATTCCGCCACTCGCGGGCTTCGTCGCGAAGGTGCAGCTGTTCCTCGCCACCATCGACGCCGGCTACACCTGGCTCGCGGTGCTCGCGGTGGTCAATACCGTGGCCTCGCTGTTCTACTACCTGCGCGTCCTCGGGCCGAGTTACTTCGAGGCTCCACCGCCGGTACCGCTGCCCGTGCTCGGCAGGTACGCCGGGTGGGTCACCGTCGGCGGCACCGCGGCACTGGTAACCCTGGGCTTGGCCGCACAACCGCTGCTCGACGCGTTCGGCCGGGGCTCGCTGCTGCCGCGTTGACAGCGTGTTGACTCCGCGTGGATGACCAAGGGGTGCGCGCGTCTCGTCGAAGCCGGCGAAGGGCGGTTTCGACCGGCCTTCTCCTGCATCAGTAGGCTGGAACCAGCGCCTCCTACAAGCCGTCAGAGGGGTATGTACAGTAGCTATCGCCGTCACGCGGGCCTTGCACTCGCCGCCGGCCTAATCCTCAGCGTAGGCGGATGCGGAAACAGAGCCGTCGACAGTCGCCGTGCGCCCCTCGATAAGACCCCTGAAAGCGGCCTCACCACCACGGCCGTGGCATCCACGACGCCGGCAAACGCCGGAGACTGCGCGCCGGGTACGGGCGCTATCGACCGTGCCTTCGACCCGGCCGGGCACGGAGCGAAATCGCCTGAAGAGGCCGCCCGGTCGGAATCCCAATCTCCCTACACGTTCCCCGCCGGCGACGTGCGCCTCGTCGAAGGGCCGAGCCGGCAGGGCGAGGAGTGGCGACAGATCACGGTCTACCGCGGCGCCCAGATGCTGCGCCAGTACGACCTCCAGCCGCTGACGGACGGCTCCTGGGTGGTTCATCGCGCGAGCGTCACCTGCTAAGCACGCCGCGCAGCCGTACTACCGCGTTGACTCAGTGCGGCTGAGTCAATGCGCCGCGCGAGTGCTCGCCCGGTACGTCAAGCAGACAGCTAGCCCGAGGACAAGCAGCCAGCTGAGCCCGACGAGGAGTGCGCGCGACTCGTCGAAGCCGGCGGTGAGCGCGCCGTCGAGTAGTACCCGCGACCCGCCGTACCCCGGCAGGAAGTGCGACAGCGTCGTCGGATCGGGGTGCCCACCGCACGAGCAGGAAGCAACTCCCGAACGCCGCCGTCATCCACAGCATGCGAAGGGGAGGGGGTCGGCCGGTCGTGAGCTCGCCACCCGGGGCGGCATGCATCACCGGGCTGGTACCGCGCATCCGACCAGCCCTGACGCTTCGGCATTTCGCATCAGCAAACGCTTAGGTCACGGTGAATCGGGTGACCATGCCCCGTTGGTAGTGCACGTGCGACATCCCCGAACTGCTGTTCATGCCATCGCCGGCCATGCCGCCGCTACTCATGCCGTCGTGGCTCTGGCCCGTCGCCTCGACGAGGTTGCAGATGGCGACGTACTCACCAGCGGTTTGCTCGAGATCTTTGGTCGCCGACTTGCCGGCGCGGACGTCGGCTATCTCGCCGGCCTTGTCCCCTTCGCTGATCTTTTCCTCGTCGACGGACCCGTCAGATTTGGTAGGAAGCGCGCTTGGATCTTTCAGCCTGACGAATACCAGTTCGTGGGTTTCGCTGCCCCGCATTCGTTGCCGTAATCGTGAGCTTTCCCGCTCGCAGCGGGGAAACTGGCGGGTTGATGGACCATTCCCGCAGGACGAAGGCGTTTGGTGCTGCCGACCGGGGCGTCTTGCTGGCGCCGTTGCCGCAGCCGGCCAGCACCAAGGCAAAGGCGAGGCCGCTCGCGGCAACCAGCGCGGTGCGGGGTCGAATCATGTGCGCACTCTGCTGCCAGACGCGGAGCGCGCATCTGCAAGCACTTCGAGGTCGCGGCGGTAGGCATCCGCGTCGATCTCTCCGGCGGCGAAGCGGTGTGCCAGCCGCTGCTC
>JBDSAK010000525.1:0-2691 GCA_039922195.1 Mycobacteriales bacterium | reverse complement strand
AGATGTAGCCCTGCTCGTCGCTCGGCGACGTGGTCAGCAGGCAGCGCGGCGCGCGCAACCGCCCGGGCAGCGATCCGAGCAGGCCGCTGTCGAACGCGAG
The DNA here is from genome assembly GCA_039922195.1 of Mycobacteriales bacterium. Taxonomy (GTDB): domain Bacteria; phylum Actinomycetota; class Actinomycetes; order BP-191; family BP-191; genus JBDTYE01. Next base: position 2,591 of record JBDSAK010000525.1, on the reverse strand, counting down.
GTATTCGCGCTTCCAGTAGTTGCGATGTGTGGGGTCCGGTGAGGAGGTCCAGAGGTTGTCGCCCGTGGCTACCCCGCGCACCGTCGCCTTGACGATGAGGGACCAGGCCGTGCCGTCACTCGCCTGACCGCGCAGTCGCGTGAGCCATGCCGTCGTGCTGTGCGCGAGGTGGTGCTCGACGTCTGCTGTCTCCCAAGGCACCTCGCCGGGATCACGGTCGAGCAGTGCCGTCACCGCGCGGCGTACGTCGACGGGGTCAAGGTCCGCGGGTGTCAGCACCCGGCGAAGACTAACCCCCGGCGCCATGCCGGGCTGAGGGCGCCGCGGTGGCTACCCGGCGAGGAGCACGCCGACGGCGTAGTTGAGGTCGAGACTGTCGCCGGCCCAGTGGGGTGGCAATGTTTCCGCGGAAACGTCTGCGCCGGCAGCCTCGTTGCTGGAGGCGAGCCTGGCCGGGGTCGACTCGGCGAGCGGCGGCGCGGCAGGTAACAGCCAGCCAGCTGGCACGCGCACCTCGATTGCGCCGCGCGGGTCGCGGGCCAGCGAATAGCCGCCTTCGTGCACGAGGTGGTGGTGATAGGAGCAGAGCTGCACGAGGTTGACCAGGTCAGTTGGACCACCGCGGTGCCACGGCTCGATGTGGTGCACGATCAGCCGCTTCGTCCGCGTGCAGCCGGGGAACTGGCAGCAGCGATCGCGGGTCTTCACGGCGCGCCGCAGCGCTCGCGAGGGAAATCGCTGGGTGCGGCCGGCGTCGAGTTGCGTGCCGTCGGGCAGGTCGGTCACCGCGAGCACGCGCGAGTCGCAAAGCAGTCGTCGCACCGTTTCGGGCGCGAGGGGCGGTCCGCCTTCGATGTCGCACCGCTCACCGGCGCCGTCATCGGCGAGCGTGGCGGCGTTGACGTGCACGAGCACCCGGTAGCGGTCGCCGTCCCCCTGCTCTACCGCCGCGGTGGCCAAGGACGTCGACGCCAACAAGAGCAGTGCGTCGGCGCGTCGCGCGGGTGGGGACGTTTCCGCGGAAACGTCGTGCGGATCGGCGGGCGGCGAGTCGGCGCTCAGTTCGTCGTACGCCGCCTCGACCGCCGCGACGAGCAACGCGCCCTCGACGCCTGGCAGCCGCCCGGAGAACACCAGAGTCCCGTCGTCTGCGTAGTGGTACGAGAACGTCTTGGCGGCGTAAGAGCGTGCGGCGGTCTCGGTCTCCTCGGCGCGCAGCGCGCGGCGCATCCCGGCGACGAGGCGCTCGAGCTGCGTCGCCGTGGAGTGCCGCGCGCAGTCGACCAGCTTGCCCTCCGTGTCGGCGGTCGCGACGCGGCTGAGCGCGCGGACTTGGGAGTAGGACAGCCGGCCGGCGCGGAACTCGGCGCGGATCGCCGGCAACGAGCGCAGTGCCCGGGCGACGCGGACCCGTTCCCGTGCGGCGTTCGCGCCCAGCGAGCAGCGCCACGCCAGCCAGTGCGCGCAGGACAGCACACCCACCCCGCCCCACGCTTCGCGCGCGTCGAACTCGCCGACGAGATCGACGAACGTCGCCTCACCCGCAGCGAGATGCCCAGCCCACTCCGTCAACGCTGATTCCAGCTCACCGTCAGTCAGCGCGGACACATCAGTCACAGCAACGGTCACGAAAACCCCCTCGAATCCCAGTCGCACCACGCTATTGGGGAGGTCCGACAATTCCGGCGGGGTCGTCCCTCTGCTCCAACACGTTTCCGCGGAAACGTCGACGCGTCACGAAACGGCAAGGACTATCCGGCGGCGGCGGCGGCGGCGGCGGCGGCGGCGAACGGCGAACGGGCCGGCCGGTGGTCAGGGCGCAGGGCGCGCCGATCGTCGAGTGGGGTCGCTGATTCGCGCGCTTCGATCCACTCGCGGCGACCGGCGGCGCCGAATGCCGGCGACGCCCACACGCCCTCCAGTTCGACGAGCCGGGTGCCCGGCTGCTCGAGGCAGCGCAGGAGAACGTGCATCCGTGGTGTGCGCGAGGTGGTGCTCGACGTCTCGGTCTCCCAGCGCACCTCGCCGGGATCACGGCCGAGCAGTGCCGTGACGGAGCGGCGTACGTCGACGGGGTCAAGTTCGGCGGCTGTCGGCACCGGCGAAGACTAGCTCCTGTCGGTCCCTGCATGCGCTCGGTCTCGGTGGCTCAGGCACCGATGTGCTCGGCTTTGCGAAGGATCTCGTCAACGACGCGATCAAGAGGCGCAGTGGCGTCGATGGAGATGCCGTTCCTCGGAATGTCCTCTCTCGTTTGGTGCAGTCGCGAGATGAGTTCGCGGTCCGATGGCGTGCCGCCGAACTCGTCTTCGGGTCGCGCCTCCAGCCGTCGCTTCAGGGTGTCGAGGTCGATCTACGGACCGAAGTCTTCCCGGTGCCGGACACGCCCTCGATCAGAAAGTTTCTCACCCCCATGGTGTCGCCTCACGGCGCTAACCGGCAGCTGCGAATGGGGATCGGGCCGGCCGGTGGTCGGGACGCAGGGCGCGACGGTCGTCCAGCGGAGTAGCTGACTCGCGGGCCTCGAGCCACGCGCGACGCCCGGCCGCGCCGAATGCGGGCGATGACCACACGCCGTCGAGTTCGACGAG
>JBDSAK010000524.1:0-4273 GCA_039922195.1 Mycobacteriales bacterium | reverse complement strand
CAACCCGGCCACATCAGCAACATCCACAGTCATGCCCAACCCCCTCGAAAGACCAGTGCCAGCAGGCTATTCGCGAGTTCCAACAGACCAGTCAGCGGGTCGACACGATCTGCTCGCCGACGTCTCCGCGGAAACGTCGGGCCGGCCTCACCGCTACTGTCGGTGCATGGCGGAGGTCAGCTGGCAGCCCTCGGACGAACGCGTTGCCGCTGCTGCGTTGACGTCGTTCCGCCGGCAGCTTGGTGAGGCGCACGGCGTCGACCTCACGTCGTACGACGCATTGCACGCGTTCTCCGTCGAGCGGATGGGTGAGTTCTGGTCGCAGGTGTGGGACTTCTGCGAGGTTGTCGGCGACAAGGGCGACCGCCCTGTCGTCGATGAACACGACCTGCGGCGCGCGCGGTTCTTCCCTGCTGCGTCGCTCAACTTCGCCGAGAACTTGCTGCGCCGCAGCGACGACTCGCTCGCCATCATCTTTCGCGGGGAAGACGGTCTCCGCAGAGATGTCACGTGGAAGCAGCTGACCGACAACGTGGCGCGCGCGGCACGGGCTCTGACGGCCGCCGGAGTCGGCCCGAGCGACCGGGTCGCCGCGTGGCTCCCCAACATCACCGAGGCGTACGTCACGATGCTCGCGACCGCCACCCTCGGCGCCGTCTACTCGTCGACGTCTCCGGACTTCGGTGCCGGCGGCGTGCTCGACCGCTTCGCGCAGATCGAGCCGACCGTCCTGGTCGCCGCCGATGGCTACCGGTACGCCGGCCGCGCGCACGACTGCCTCGATCGGCTCGCCGACATCCGGGCCGGGCTGCCGTCGCTGAAGAAAGTGGTGGTCGTACCGTTCCTCGACGAGACATGCGCCGCACCCGAAGGCGCGGTTTCCTGGGACGAGTTCCTGGCACCTCACGGAGCCGGGACCCCGCCGTACCGGCGGATGCCCTTCGATGCGCCGCTCTACATCCTGTTCTCGTCCGGCACGACAGGTGTGCCGAAGTGCATCACCCATTCGACCGGCGGCATCCTGCTGCAACACCTCAAGGAGCACCGGCTGCACTGCGACATCAAGCCGGATGACCGCGTCTTCTACTACACGACGACCGGCTGGATGATGTGGAACTGGCTGGCGTCCGCCCTCGCCTCCGAGGCCACGCTGGTGGTGTACGACGGCGCACCGATGCACCCGCAACCGGACTCACTCTTCGACCTCGCCCAGGACGTCGGCGTGACGTTGTTCGGCACATCGGCGAAGTTCCTCGACGCAGCACACAAAGCCGGTCTACGGCCACGCGACACACATGACCTCAGCAGCGTTCGCACGATCACCTCGACCGGCTCACCCCTCGTGGCCGAGAGCTTCGACTACGTGTACGCCGACATCGCCACCGACGTGCACCTCGCGTCCATCTCCGGTGGCACCGACATCTGCGGCTGCTTCGTCCTGGGCGACCCGACGCGGCCGGTTCACCGCGGCGAGATCCAGGGCCCGGGCCTCGGCATGGCGGTCGATGTGCTCGCGCCGGACGGCACCCCCGAGAGTGTCGCTGTGCCGGGCGAGCTCGTGTGCCGCAAGCCGTTTCCCTCGATGCCAGTGGGTTTCTGGGGTGATGACGACGGGTCGCGGTACGACGCGGCGTACTTCGCACATTTCCCCGGTCTGTGGCGGCACGGTGACTGGATCGCCCGCACCGAGTCAGGCGGCTACGTCATCTCCGGGCGGTCGGACGCGACGCTCAATCCGGGCGGCGTCCGGATCGGCACGGCCGAGATCTACCGGCAGGTCGAGGGCTTCGCGGAGGTCGCCGAGAGCATCGTCATCGGGCAGGACTGGGACGGCGACCAGCGCGTCGTACTGTTCGTGCGGCTCGCCGACGGCGCGCAGCTCGACGACGACCTCGCGACCCGCATCAGGTCGCGCATCCGGGCCGAGTGCACTCCGCGGCACGTCCCGGCCAAGATCCTTGCGGTGCCGGAGCTCCCGCGCACGCGAAGCGGCAAGCTGGTCGAGCTGGCGGTGCGGGACGTCGTACACGGCCGGCCCCTGACCAACACCGAAGCGCTGGCCAACCCCGACTCGCTCGACTACTTCCGCGACCGCCCGGAGCTGCGCGCCTAGCGCGCCGTCGGCTCCGCGACCACCGGCACCGGCATTAGGCTGTTGCTCGCGATGACGCTGGCGTACCAGTGCGCGCTGTCCTTCATGATCCGCGTCTGCGTCGGGTAGTCGACGTAGACCATGCCGAACCGCTTGGCGTAACCCTCCGCCCATTCGAAGTTGTCGAACATCGACCAGAGGAAGTAGCCGCGGATGTCTGCCCCGGCAGCCATCGCGTCGTGCATCGCCCCGACGTGGTCGTGCACGTACTGTCGTCGGCGGGGATCGTGCACGTTGCCCTCGGGATCGCTGTAGTCGTCGTACGCCGCGCCGTTCTCGGTGACGTAGATCGGGATCGGCGGATAGTTCCGCGCGACACGAGTCAGCACTTCCTCGAACGTCTTTGCGTCGACCTCCCAGCCCATCGCGGTGAGTTCGCGGCCGCCGTACTCGAACGCGACATCCTGCGCGCCGGAGTACGGCGACGGGTTGACGGTGTCCGGTTCGCCGCCGCCGCGCACGACGAACGGCATGTAGTAGTTGATGCCGAGGAAATCGAGCGAAGCGCCGATCGTCGCGGCGTCCCCGTCATGGATGTGCTCGGTGCCCGCAACGCCGTCGATGAACGTCGTGAGCTCGTCGTCGTACTCACCCAGCAGCGTCGGGTCGAGGAAGAGCCGGTTCTGGACGATGTGGATGCGGCGTACGGCGTCGGCATCCTCGGCCGAGTCGGTCACCGGCGACGCGTGCGCCAGATTGAACGTCACACCGAACTCGTTGTCACCCTCGTGCATCGCCCGCATCGCGGTGACGGCCTCGCCGTGGCCGAGCAGCAGATGGTGCGCGGCCTTGATCGAATCCGCTTCGTTCTGACGGCCAGGGGCGTGCCGGCCTGAGCCGTAGCCGAGGAACGCCGAGCACCACGGCTCGTTGAGCGTCGTCCAGGAGCGCACCCGGTCGTGCAGACGCTCGTAGACGATCTGCGCGTAATCGGCGAACCGGTGCGCCGTGTCCCGCTCGGGCCAGCCACCGGCGTCCTCGAGCGGCTGCGGGAGGTCCCAGTGGTACAGCGTCAGGAACGGCTTGATCCCCGCGCCGAGCAGCGAGTCGACGAGGCGCTCGTAGTAGTCGAGCCCCTTTTCATTGGCGGGCCCGCTGCCCGTGGGTTGGATGCGCGGCCACGCGACCGAGAAGCGATACGCCTGCAGGCCGATCTTCGACATCAGCGCCACGTCGTCGGCGTAGCGGTTGTACTGGTCGACGGCGATGTCGCCGGTGTCACCGTTGTGCACCTTCCCGGGGGTGCGGCAGAAGGTGTCCCAGATCGAGGGCTGCCTGCCGTCGTCGTGGGCCGCACCCTCGACCTGGTAAGCCGCCGTGGCCGAGCCCCAGACGAAGCCGGCTGGGAAGGCCCTGGGAGCGCTGGTTGCCATGTGGTCGCGGGTGTCTGTCGAAGTCATGCAGTCACGCCAATCTGGTCCCGGGGCCGCGTCTGAGAACACTTCACAATGAAGCTGTTATCGACGCGGAAGCAAGCAGTCTTGAGAGCGCTCTCATACTCTGGCCGTTCCGAAGCCGCGTCAAGTGCGCGGGAATTCCATCAGCGTGGGGCCTTTCAGGCTCGACCAGAGGCATTCCCGCCGTCATACTGCAAAGCGCCTGACGTGAGAGCGCTTACACGAGGGCATCCGCTGCTAGCGCCGAAGGATGAGGTCGGGTGCGACCAGGTGATCAGGCTACCGCTGACCGCGGCAAGCCGACCCTCGAATCGGTTGCCGCTGCGGCGGGAGTCTCCCGCGCCACGGCGTCCCGGGTCGTCAACGAGTCCCCCAACGTCCGGCCCGCGGCGCGGGCGGCGGTGGAGCGGGCCATCCGCAAACTCGGGTACGTGCCCAATCGCGCGGCGCGCGCGCTGGTCACCCGGCGAACGGACTCCATCGCCCTGGTCGTGTCGGAGCCTGAGTCGCGCGTTTTCTCCGAGCCGTACTTCGCCGGGATGGTGCGCAGCATCAGCCAGGCCCTCTCGGAGACCGATCTGCAGCTGGTCCTCGTGATGGCGCAGTCGGCCGAGGAGCGGCTTCGGCTCGAGCGCTACTTCCGGCAGGGGCACGTCGACGGCGCTCTCCTGGTGTCGGTGCACGGAAACGACACGCTGCCCGAGCACATCCAGCGCACCGGTAC
>JBDSAK010000523.1:0-2947 GCA_039922195.1 Mycobacteriales bacterium | reverse complement strand
GTTCCTGAAAATGTGAAACAGGTCCCCGTAGAGCTGGGCGTTACGTGGATCAGGGACGAACTCGCGATCGACCGCACCAGGAGCATCAAGGATTTCGCCGACCTCGCCAACGTTTCCGGTACCCCAGGCGGCGATGATCGCGCTTCCGTACGCCGCACCCGTGGGCCCGCGCATCCGATGAATCGGGACCCCGGTGACGTCCGCCTTTATCTGGCACCAGACATCGCTAGCCGCGGGCGCACCGGTGGAGCGCAGTGCTTCCGGGTGAAATCCCGCCGCGGCCGCGATTTCGAGGTTGTGCCGCAAGGCGAAGGCCACGCCCTCCAGAACCGCGCGAGTGAGCTCTGGAACGCCGCTCCCCAAGTGCAGTCCGACGAAGGCGCCGCGCGCACTTGTATCCCAGATCGGGGAGCGCTCACCCATCATGTACGGCAGGAAGACCAGCCCATCCGCACCTACCGGTACGCCGGCGGCCGCTTCGGTGAGTTCGGTGAGGCTTGTGCCCGCCGGCGTCACATCTCTCAACCAGCTCAGGCTCGCCCCGGTGGCGACCATGGCGGCCAGGCAGAGCCATTGAGCGGGTATGGCGGACCGCATGGTGATGAATTCTGGCCGGGCTGCCGGTTCGGCGGTGGGCAAGACGACCACTGTGGATGTGCCGGTCATTTCCGCAGCCATGCCGAGCCGCACGACGCCTACCTCCAAAGCGGCCGCTGCGCTGTCGACTGTTCCGGCGACCACTGGAGTTCCTCTTTCGAGGCCCGTCGCTTCGGCTGCCTCCCGGGTTACGTGCCCGATCACATCAGTCGCCGCCGAACTGATCGGGAGAGTTGCCGGGTCGACCCCGATTGCGGCGACCACGTCGGCCAGCCAACCCCCAGTTCGTACGTCGAGTAGCCCGAGTAGCGATGCGTGCGACTCGTCCATGCTGATCGCGCCCGTGAGTCGGTAGGCGATGAATCCGTTCACCTGCAGGAAGGTGTGTGTCCTGCGTAGCACCTCCGGCTCGTGCTCCTTCAACCACAGCAACTTCGGGGCCACGAAGAAAGGGTCAAGCCGGTTGCCACTGTTGCGCTGGTATTCGTTCGAGTCGATCAGGGTGCACAGAATTGCCGACTCGGAATCAGCGCGTCTGTCCATCCAAATGAGTGCCGGTCGCAGCGGCGCTCCCGATGAGTCGAGCGCCAGCAGGGTCGGCGCCTGCGCGGTGACACTGACGCCGGCGACGGAGGACAACACGTCGGGTGCGCTCTTGTTGAGCGTCGCGAGGGCGGCGATCGTCGCGCGCCACCAGTCCTCGGCATCTTGCTCCACCCAGGCAGGGCGCACGAAAGTCGTCGGGTAGTCGGCCGACGCTGTCGCGACGATTCCCAAGCGGTCATCGACAAGCGCAGCTTTGACCGACGTCGTGCCAACGTCGATCCCGAGGAACAGCGGACCGCGAAGCACTAGTCGTGCCGTGAAAGGAGCCGGTAAGCGCGAGTTGCCGTGCCGCGCCACAGCGAGTCTGACTCGGACTCGGTGAATCCCCCGGTTAATCCCTCGACGGCGGCCACCCACCCGGCGTACGAGGTGGCCAGGAGGCAGACCGGCCAGTCGGAGCCGAACATCAGCCGGTCGGGGCCGAACGCCGAGAAGGCAATGTCGACGTACGGGCGAATTTGCTCAATCGACCACCTGTCCCAGTCAGCCTGAGTTGCGAGGCCGGCGATCTTGCCCGACACGTTGGGGCACTCTGCCAGCGCCGTCACGGCCTCGGCCCAGGGGCCTCCGTGATCCTCTGGAATTCTGGGTTTCGACAAGTGATCCAGCACGAACGTCGTCTCCGGAGCATCCCGGGCGGCGGCCGTCGCGGCTGCCAATTGGTGTGGCAGGGTCAACAAGTCGAAAGCGAGGTTCGCCTTACCCAGGGCACGAAGTCCACGTAGGACGTCAGGACGGCGCAGCCAATCCGGATCCGGCTCGTCTTGCACCGGGTGCCTTACCCCGCACAGCCAACCGCCGCCTGGGACTTCGGCCAAACGCGCGAGCTCTTCGGAGATATCGGGTCGCGTCAGGTCGACCCAGCCGACGACGCCCAGGACAGCCGACACCTCCTGAGCAACGGTGAGCAAGCTCTCGGTCTCGGCTCCGTCGGCGACCAACTGCACCAGGACGGAGCCCTGGATGCCCGTTTCCGCCGAGGCTCGTTGCATGTCGTCCATGCCGAAGTTGCGGTGCAGCGCGGACATGTCTTCGGTCATCCAGTCCAACTCGACGGCCGTCAGATCCCAGATGTGGTGATGGGCATCGATGCGTGCCGTCGAAGCCGGTGTGGCGGCGAGAGTCGCAGCCACCGTGCCGGTCGACTTAGTCACAGATTCCTCTCGATTGTCGTGGACAGCCGCAGTTCCCTTGACAGCGCGCCAGGACCCCGCTCTACTGTCCGGCATCACCTTTGAAGCGTTTCAACAGGGGACAGTAGCAGGAAAGTTGAAGCGCTTCACTGATGCGAAGACTCGTGTACCGTGCCCACTCGCGACGGGCCCCGCGCCAGCAGCGCGGCCCGCACCAGCAAGAGGAGATCCGCAAGTGCGAACTTCAAGATTGGTGACCCTGTCGTTGATCCTGGCCATTGCGGCCGCGGCGTGCGGGGACGACAAGAAGGACGACGCCAAGCCCGGCGCGGCTGGTACCACATCCGCCGCCGCCAGCGCCGCACCCACCAGCGCCGCACCCACGAGTGCCGCACCCACCAGCGCCGCACCCACGAGTGCGGCACCCGCCAGCAGTGCCCCGGCCGCTAGTGCGAAGGAAGTGACGCTCCTCTGGTCCCTGCCGGATCTTCAGCAGCCGTTCTTCGTGCACATGCAGAAGTCACTGCGGGAGGAAGCCGAGAAGATCGGCGGGATAACGCTGATCGAGACCGACGGGCAGAACAAAGCAGAGAAGCAGACGGCTGACGTCG
>JBDSAK010000522.1:0-6609 GCA_039922195.1 Mycobacteriales bacterium | reverse complement strand
GGTCGGTTCGTCGAGCACGATCAGGTCGTGTTCGCCGATGAGCAGCGCCGCGAGTGCGACGCGCCTGCGCTCACCACCGGAGAGCCCGTCGACGACGGTGTCGAGATCGGTGAGCAGCAACCCGTCGAGGATCTCGCGCACCCGGCGGTCCCCGGCCCACTCGTGTTCGCGCCGCGACCCGAGCACCACCTCGGTGACGGTCGCCCCGACCGGCAGCGTGACTTCCTGCGGCAGTACGCCGACGCGCAGCCCGCCGCGATGGGTGACCCGCCCTTCGTCGGGCGTCTCCTGCTGCGTGAGCAGTCGGACGAGGGTGCTCTTGCCGCCGCCGTTGCGACCCACGAGGCCGATGCGTTCCCGGTCGTCGATGCCCAGCGACACGCCGTCCAGCAGGACGGTGGTGCCGTAGGTCTTGCCGACTCCTTCGATGTTGACGATGTTCACTGCGGCTCGCGCGCCTCCACGACACGAGCACCCGCGACGGGACCGTGCGCTCGGCGTACCGAACGGCAGGTGCCCGTGCCCGCGAGGGCGGCGGCGATCGCGGTCGCGTCGGCCTGTGACCGGGTCAGAAATGCGCACGTCGGGCCTGAGCCGGACACGACGCCGCCGAGAGCGCCGAGTTCCATTCCGGCTTCGAGCACCCGCCGCAGCGCAGGTCGCAGCCGCAGCGCGGGTGCCTGCAGGTCGTTGTGCAGCGCGCGGCCAAGTGCCACCGCATCCCCCGCTCGCAGCGCAGCCAGTACGGCGTCCGGCTCGTGTTCTGGCACCGGATCGCCGCGGTCGTACTCGGCGTAGACCGATGGGGTCGACAGCCCTCGCTCGGCCAGGGCGAACACCCAGTGGAACTGTCCGCGGGCCAACACGGGGGCGACGTTCTCCCCGCGCCCTGTCGCGAGCGCGGTGCCGCCGGTGAGTGCGAACGGCACGTCACTGCCGAGGGTCGCCGCAATCTCCAGGAGCTCCGAACGCTCCAACCCGGTGCGCCACAAGGCGTCGCAAGCGACGAGCGCGCCGGCCGCATCCGCGGATCCGCCGGCCATTCCGCCGGCCACCGGGATCGACTTGGTGATGCGCAGCAGTACGCCGCCGCTGACCCCGGCTTGCCGCGCGAGTCTCGTAGCCGCGGCGACGGCGAGGTTGTCGATGTCGGTTGGTACGTCGTCCGCGCCCTCTCCGGTGATTTCGACGGAGATGCCCTCGGCCGAGACCGCCGTGATCTCGTCGGCCAGCGACACGGCATGCATGATCGATGTCACGTCGTGGTAGCCGTCGTCGCGGCGTGGCCCGACGGATAGATGCAGATTGACCTTCGCCGGCACCCGCACCGTCACCGGATCGGGTACGCCGGCCAGGACACGGCGATCAGCCAGCGAAGGCTCCCTCATTCGGTGCGGTGGCTCACTCGTTGCGGTGGCTCGCCCATCGTAGCGACGACGCAGCCGCAGCGATCTTTGCGAAGTCCGTGACGGACAGAGCCTCGCCGCGCAGCGAGTGGTCGATGCCGGCGTCCCGCAGCAGCGCCTCGGCACTCGGGGCGCTGCCGGCGATGCCCGCCAGGGCTGCCCGCAGCGTCTTGCGGCGCTGGGCGAAGGCCGCGTCGATGATGGCGAACGTCGTCCGCCGGTCGGCGTCCGGCGGGGGACGGCGGGTGAAGGCGACCAGCCCCGAGTCGACGTTCGGCGCGGGCCAGAAGACCGTCCGCGGAATTGACCCAGCGAGCCGGGCGTCGGCGTACCAGGCGAGCTTGACGCTCGGGACGCCGTACACCTTGCTGCCCGGCGGCGCGGCGAGCCGCTCCGCGACCTCCTGCTGAACCATCACCAGGCCGGTGCGCAGCGACTGGAATCGCTCGATCATGGCGAGCAGCACGGGTACGGCGACGTTGTACGGCAAGTTGGCGACCAGCGCAGTCGGCGGCGGTCCCGGCACCTCGATGACAGCAAGCGCGTCCGCCGTGACGACCTGCAGCCGGCCCGCCAGATCCGGCCGCTGAGCAGCGACGACATCGGGCAACGCAGCGGCGAGCGCCGCGTCGATCTCTATCGCCACGACGCTGCGCGAAGCTGAAAGCAGACCGAGCGTCAGCGAACCCAGCCCCGGCCCCACTTCGATGACGACATCGCCGGAGGTGACACCGGAGATGCGAACGATGCGCCGGATGGTGTTGGCGTCGATGAGGAAGTTCTGCCCGCGCGACTTGGTCGGGCGCACGGAATGCGCTGCAGCGAGCCGGCGTACGTCGGCCGGTCCGAGCAGCCCGTCAGGGCCGGCGGTCACCTAGCGGAACAACCGGGAGCCGCAGGCCCCCCACGCCCGCGACCCGACGCGCAGGTAGAGGATCTTCGCCCGCTTGAGCTGCTCCTCGCGGCTGGCGTTGATCGGATCCCCCACGCCGCCGACGCCGCGCCAGGTCGCCATCGTGAACTGGTACAACCCGCGGTACGTGCCCCCCGGCGACAGCGCTCGCGGGTTGTTGCCCGACTCGCACATGGCGAGCGCATACCAGTTGAGGGCATCGACGCCGATCTTCGGGGCGGGCGCCACAACGACGGGCGTAGGCGGCTTCACGACCACGACGGGCTTGGGCGCTGGCGCCTTCACGACAATGGGCGCCTTGACGACGACAGGCGCCTTGACCACGACGGGCGCGGGCTTCGGGACCACCTTCGGTCCGAGTACGACGACGCGATCGATCGGCGCGCGCGCGATTCGGGTGCCATCCGGGACGGTGGTCGCCGGAGCGCCCGGGAGCGCGAGCTGGCGGAAGTAGGCGACCAGCACCCCCGCCGCCCCCTGCCGCACGACCTTGACCGACCCTGGGACGGCCTTCACGTTGATCGAGCTGACGGTCTTGAACGGGATGGGGCGGGTGCGCGAGATGCGCACGCCACGCTTGTCCTTCACCACAACGGTCGAGCCGTCGGCGGGATACGAGTCGAGTGGGACATTGACCTCGTCGTACTCGGTCAGCGCGACGCCTTCGGCTGTGAAGAGTTCGGCCACCGTGGGTGCGGTCGTCACGACCATCCGGGAAACGCCCTCGACGACGAGCTGCACCTCTGCCGGCATCCGGACGTGAAGCGCGAACGCTCCGTTCGATGGCACCCGCGACGACCTCGACGCGGAGACGTAAGCGCGGTCGTCAGTATCGACACCGATCTCGCTGAGCATCTGGTTCACATCGTATGCCGTGACCCAGACCGGGCGTTCGACGTCGTTGACACGCACCGTCACGAGGTGGCCGCGCCGAATGCTGATCCGAGAACCGTCATCGACGCTTTCGCCACTCGCCGGCGCCAGGGTGTCGTGCGACTCGACCTGGATACCCGCGCGCTGGAGCACCTCCGCCACGGTCCTGGCATGGGTGACGACCACCTGCGTCTGGCCGTCGATCTCGACGATCACCTTCTTGTCGAGGCTGACCCAGGCGACTCCCGTCGCTGTCAAAGCCGCCAGGACGGCGCCGTGAACGATGCTTACGCGCACAGGGCTCCGATGTGATCACAGGGCCGGATCCCGTCAGGGCATACTCCGGCTGCACGGTCACGGAACGGTAACGGCCCCGGCTCGCGTTAGTCCAGCGTTTCTGCCAAGTTTCACGCGGCGTCAGGCCGCGGTTGCGCTGGGCAAGCGGAAGACCCGCTGCGCACACGCGGCAATCGCGGCCGCGAGCGTGTCCTCGTCGACGCCTTTGACGTTCGCCATCGCCCGCAGGGTGAGCGGGATCAAGTACGGCGCATTCGGTTGGCCGCGGTGCGGCATCGGGGTCAGGAATGGCGCGTCGGTCTCCACGAGCAGCAGGTCAAGCGGCGCGACCCGCAGCGCCTCACGCAACGGCTCGGCGTTCTTGAATGTCATGTTGCCGGCGAAGCTCATGACGTAGCCGCGCTCAGCACAGGTCGCCGCCAGCGTGGCGTCGCCGGAGAAGCAGTGGAAGACAACGTGCTCCGGCGCGCCTTCCTCGTCCAACACTTGCAGCACTGCGTCGTGCGCGTCGCGGTCGTGGATAACGAGCGCTTTGCCGCTGTCCTTTGCGATGCGGATGTGCGCCCGGAAACTGGCGAGCTGCTGCTGCTTGGTCGCGGTGTCGCGGAAGAAATCGAGTCCGGTTTCGCCGATCGCGACGACGTCCGGCAACTGCGCAAGTCGCGCGATCTCCTGCAATGCGGCGTCATCCGCGCCGTTGGCTTCGTTCGGGTGAATCGCGACCGCGGCGTAGACGTCGGCGTACTGCGCCGCGGCATCGGCGCACCAGAGCGACGTCGGGACATCGATGCCGATCGTGATGATCCGGCGCACACCGACCGCCTGTGCGGCCGCGAGGTTGTCGGCAACATCGCCGTCCATCAGGTCGAGATGGCAGTGCGCATCGACGACCTCGACGTTGAGCGCCGGCGGGGAGGGCGGCGGTGTCTGGTCGCGTGCTCCCCCGTCGAACCGCTCACGCGCTTTGCTCACGTGGCGTCTTCCTCGATTCTCGGGAAGAGCACCCCACCCTTCGTCACCTTCGCGCCGACCGGTAGCTGACCCCATAGTGCAACCTGCGAAATCCGCTGCTGGGCAAGGGATCCAAGCTCTGCCTCCGCACCCAGCGAAAGCCACAGCTTCTCCGCTGCTTTCGGCATGACCGGGTTGAGCAGTACGGCGATCGCGCGCAGCGACTCGGCGGCGGCGTACAGCACCGCGTCGAGCCGCTCATTGTCGCCTGCCTTGGCCATCGCCCAAGGCGCTTGCTCGCTGACGTAGCCGTTTACTTGAGCGATGAACGCGAAGATGGCGACCAGGCCGTTCTGGAAGTCGAGTGCGCAGATCCTGTCGTCCGCCGTCGCCGCAGCGACCCCGAGGCCGTCGGCCAGTGCCTTCTCGGCGTCACCGAGACCCGCGCTGCCGTCGGGTACGCGGCCGTCCCGGTAGCGCTCGATCATCGACGTGACTCTCGACGCGAGGTTGCCGAAATCGTTGGCGAGTTCGCTGGTGTACCGCTGCTGCATCGACTCCCAGGAGAAGGAGCCGTCCTGCCCGTAGGAGAGTTCGCGCAAGAAGTAGTAGCGGTAGGCGTCGCTGCCGAAAACATCGAGGATCTGGTGCGGCGAGATGCCGGTGAGCTTCGTCTTGCTCATCTTTTCGCCGCCCACGAGCAACCAGCCGTTGGCGAACACCTTGCGTGGCAAGGGTAAATCGGCTGCCATCAGCATCGCGGGCCAGATGACTGCGTGGAACCTCAGGATGTCCTTGCCGACCAGGTGTACGTCGGCCGGCCACGTCCGCTCGTACAACTCTTCGTCGCTACGCCAGCCCGCCGCATTGAGATAGTTCTGCAGCGCATCGATCCACACGTAGATGACATGTCCGGAATCCCACGGCACCTTGATGCCCCAGTCGAATGCCGACCGGCTCATCGAGATGTCCTGCAAGCCGCCCTTGACGAACGACAGCACTTCGTTGCGCGCGCTCTGCGGCGCAATGAAGTCGGGATTGGCCTCGTAGTGCGCGAGCAAGCGGTCGGCGTACTTTGCCAGCGGGAAGAAGTAGTTGTCCTCGCTGATCTCCTTGACCGGCTTGCCGTGGATCGGGCAGTTGCCGTCCACGAGGTCGCCGGGAGCCTTGAACTCCTCGCACGCAACGCAGTACGGGCCGGTATAGGAACCCTTGTAGACCTCGCCCTTGCTGTGCAGCTCGGTCCAGAAGTCAGCGACCCGCTCCTCGTGCCGCGGCTCCGTCGTCCGGATGAAGTCGTCGTTGGCGATGTCGAGAGCCTCGAGCACGGGCTTCCACGCAGTGGTGACCATGTGGTCGGTCCACTCCTGCGGGCTCATGCCGTGTGCCTGCGCAGCGCCGAGGATCTTCTCGCCGTGCTCGTCCGTGCCGGTCAGGTAGAAGACGTCCTCGCCGCGCTGCCGGTGCCAGCGGGTCAACACGTCGCCGGCCACGGTCGTGTAGGCGTGCCCGATGTGCGGCACGTCGTTGACGTAGTAGATCGGCGTGGTGACGTAGAACGACTTGGGCCCGGTCATGGGTCCGATCCTAGTTGGGCCTGCACGTGAGTTCGCGCACCAAGATCACGAGTGGCGTTCTGGACGCTTTCGGCGGCAGAACTCAACTCGTGATCTTGGGGCGACGGGCCAGCGCCTCCGAGATGCATGCGGCCACCCACGCGGGGTCGCTGCGGATCTGCTCGTAGGTGAAACGCAATGTCAACCAGCCGGTCGCGGCGAGCACGGCGTCACGCGTGATGTCGGCGGTACGCCGTTCTGCATCGAAGTGCCACGCCTTGCCATCGACCTCGATGGCCAGGCGCGCGGCGGGGTAGGCGAGGTCCAAGCGATAGCGGCGACCCGCTTCCAGCACGGGATGCTGTCTCACGGGTTCTGGCAGGCCGGATGCACGGATGACCTGCTCCAGCATGGCGATCTCCGCCTCACTTTGGCTGCCGTCGCAGACGGCGAGCAACTCGAGCAACTCGTCGCGTCGGCGGGTACGTGGATGGATGCTCGCGGACACTCGTTGGGTGGTCACCCGGCGCGAGCGCACCGACTCGATCACGAGCCGCCGTCTGGCATCGCGATCGTCGAGACAATCGAACGCCGCGATCAGCGCGGCCTCGAC
>JBDSAK010000521.1:0-3036 GCA_039922195.1 Mycobacteriales bacterium | reverse complement strand
CACCTACCCGATCGTCATGTTCTCCACGGTCACCGAGCGCGGCGCGTCGGCGACGTTCGACGCACTCGCCGCCGGCGCCACCGACTACGTCACCAAACCCGCGAACGTGGGCAGCGTCGCCGAGTCCCTCGTGCGCGTCGCCGAACAGCTCGTGCCGCTGATCAAGGCGCTCGTCCCGCGAGGCGCAGCAGGCCCGACGGCGCTTCGACCGGCGGCACCAACCCCCACCACGAGGCCGCTCGTCCGCCCGCCGGCGCGCACCGGGTGGGGTACCTCGACGACCCCCCGGCCGCTGGACCCGCGCCGCGGCTCCGGTCCGCAGTTCACCGACCCGCACCACACGGACCCGCACCTCGCCGACGCGCATCGGGCCGCGGCGCCGCCGTCGCGCCTGATCTTGCTCGCGTCCGCACCGTCCGGACCGCCGCGCCCGGTGCGGGTCGTCCTGATCGGTGCGTCGACCGGGGGACCGGTCGCACTCTCTCGTGTCCTGGGGGCAATCAGCACGCCGCTGCCGGTCCCGGTCGTCGTCGTGCAGCACATGCCGCCGGTGTTCACTCAGCAGCTCGCGGCCCGGCTCGACCGGGTCGGCGCCAACAAGGTGATCGAGTCGGCCGGGGACGAAGAGCTCGAACCGGGGCACGTGTACATCGCGCCGGGCGATCACCACCTCGAGCTCCGCGGCTCGGCGAGGGGTGCCCGAACGGCGCTCACCCAGGGCCCTCCGGTCAATTTCTGCCGGCCGTCGGTCGACGTCATGTTCCGGTCCGCGGTGCGCGTTTTCGGCGGGGATCTGCTCGCCGTCGTGCTCACCGGGATGGGTTCGGACGGTCGGGCCGGCTGCGAAGACATTGTGGCGGCCGGAGGTTCCGTGCTTGTCCAGGACGAAGCCTCGAGCGTCGTCTGGGGAATGCCCGGCGTCGTCGCCATGGCGGGACTGGCACACCGAGTCCTGCCGCTCGAGCAGATCGGTGGCGCACTCGTCAGCACTCTGCGCGAATCCACCCTCAACACAACCGGAGGCAAGCGATGACCCTCGCCGCCGACACATTCACCTTCGTCGCCCAGCTGGTGCATCAACGCAGCGCGATCCGGCTGGAACCGGGCAAGGAGTACCTCGTCGAGAGCCGCCTCATGCCGCTTGCCCGCCAGGCGGGCCTCGGCGGCGTCGACGAGTACGTCCGAGCGCTGCGCCAGGTGCCGCGAACCTTCGAGTACGAGCAGGTCGTCGAGGCGCTGACCACGAACGAGACGTCGTGGTTCCGCGACGCGACGCCGTTCGAGATCCTGACCCAGCACATCGTGCCCGAGCTTGGACGCGATCGGCCCGACCTGCGGTCGCTGCGAGTGTGGTCGGCGGCGTGCTCGACCGGCCAGGAGCCGTACAGCATCGCGATGGCGCTGCACGACGACATCCCCGACCTCGCCGTCCAGATCACCGCGACCGACCTTTCCGAAGGCGTGCTCAAGCGCGGACGCGCCGGCCTGTACAGCCAGCTCGAGGTCAATCGAGGGCTGCCGGCGGCCAAGCTCGTCGAGCACTTCACCCGGGTCGGCATCGAGTGGGAGGTCTCGCAGCGGCTGCGCAGGGCGGTCACGTTCTCGCGCCACAACCTGCTGCACACGCCTCCGGCCGGTGGGCCGTTCGACATCATCTTCCTTCGCAACGTGCTCATCTATTTCGATCTCGCGACGAAGCGCGATGTGCTGCGTCGCGTTCAGTCTGTCGTTCGGCCGGGCGGCTTCCTGCTGCTCGGCGGGGCGGAGACCACTGTGGGCATCGACAGCGGCTGGGAACGCATCGCGGTCGGCCGAAGCTCCATCTATCGACACAACGCCCGGAGGGCATCATGAGAGCACTAGTGATTGACGACTCCCGGACGATGCGTCGCATCATTGCGCGAATCTTCGCCAACCTCGGGTACGAGACGATGGAGGCGGGCAACGGGCGCGAGGCCCTGGACCTCTTGGAGGCCGGCGAGGTCTTCGACGTCGCGACCATCGACTGGAACATGCCCGACATGGACGGCCTCGCGTTCGTCACCGCCGTGCGCGCGCGCCACGACTGGCGCGGCTTGACGTTGATGATGGTCACGACCGAGGCGGAGCACGGCCAGATCGTGCGCGCTCTCGCGGCGGGCGCGCACGAGTACATGATCAAGCCCTTCACCCCTGACGCGATCGGCGACAAGCTGGCGCTGCTCGGACTGATCCCCCTTGAGGTGACCGCGTGAGCGGAGCGCTGGCGATCGTCAACGGGGATCAGATCACCGCGATCACGGCTGAGATCTTCGCCGCGATGGTCGACGGCAAGCCGGGACTTCTTGTGCCGTGGAGCGTCGGCGACGACGTGCTGATGAACGACCCGTTGCACGCCTGGGTGGACATGCACGCCGGCATCTCCAACCGGGTGCAGTTGACGACCGACGCCGAAACGGCGCACGAGCTGACCCGCATGCTGCTTGCGATGACCCCCGGCGAGGAGGTCGGCGAGGAGGACCTGAACGACGCGTACGGCGAGATCGCCAACGTCGTCGGCGGGAACCTGAAGGCTCTGCTGCCGGTACAGGGGCAGCTGATGATGCCCCAGGTGAGCCGGGAGGCGCCGTCCGACGAGGGCGCCGTGCAGTTCGACGAGGTGACGCTCGCTTGGCGCGGGCATCCGATCATCGTCTCAGTGTGGATGATCCGATGAGCGCTTCGTCCGGCGGATGGCTCCGCGGCGGATCACAATTGAGGCAATGGATCGAGGGGGAGGGCAATGCTGCGAGTCGTGGTCGCGGATGACAGTCGAGTAATGCGTCAGATCATCATTCGCACCCTGCGGCAGGCCGGGTACGACTGGGACATCACCGAGGCGGCCGACGGCGATCTTGCGCTTGAGATCGTGACGAAGGAACGCCCGGACCTGGTGCTCTCCGACTGGAACATGCCCGACATGGACGGCCTCGCGTTCGTCACCGCCGTGCGCGCGCGCCACGACTGGCGCGGCTTGACGTTGATGATGGTCACGACCGAGGCGGAGCACGGCCAGAT
>JBDSAK010000520.1:0-20454 GCA_039922195.1 Mycobacteriales bacterium | reverse complement strand
GCCTAGTTGATCAACGCAATCGGGCATTTCACTGCCGACTGACCGCATTCCCGCCCTGCGCGCGCGAACGCCCGCCGCCCGCTGGATGCGGCGACGGGCGCTCCTGCAACGCGTCGGATTACGTGGTGGCGATCGCTCGGAGTACGTCCAGCTTGGCCGCGCGTCGGGCGGGCACGATCGCCGCCAGCACGCCCGCGATTGCGGCAACGAGAGTGACGACCGCGAGCTGTGCCACCGGGATCCTCAGCACATTGATGCCCTCGTCCTTGAGGGCCTGGATGAGTGCCCAACCGAAGAACATGCCGATGATCAGCCCGAGGAACGTCCCCAGCAGAGCGACAATCACCGACTCCCAGCGCACCATCGTGCGGACCTGGCCACGGGTCATGCCGACCGCGCGCATCAGGCCGAGTTCGCTGGTGCGTTCGAAGATCGATAGTGCCAGCGCGTTCGCAATCCCGAAGAGGGCGATGATCACAGCCAGCGCCAGCAACCCGTAGATCAGGTTGACGAACGTATCGATCTCCTTGGCAACAGACTCCTTGTATTCCGCCTGGTCCTTCAGGTCAGCGAGCGGGTAGTCAGCCGCCGCCTTCTCGACGGCAGTTCTTGCCGCGGCCGCCGAGACGCCATCGACCTTGTTGATGAGAAGCAATGAATCGAACTTCTCGGCGGTGTTGGCGTCGTACGTCGGCAGACCGATCATGTAGTCACTGAACGCCAGGTCGTTGTTTCCGAACAGCGCGACGACCTTGAGCGACCGCTTGCCTGTCTTGACGAACGTGGTGTCCACAGAGTCGCCGACCTTCAGACCACGCTTGGTTGCCTCGTCATCGTGGATCGCGACCGTGTTGACGGCGGTGAGGTCGGTCAGTTTGCCCTCCCTGACGTCGACGTCGACGATCGAGCCCCACGTCGTCTCGTCGACCGCGAAGAGGTTCTGCGCGCCTTCCATCTCGACGCGGGCAAAACGAGCACTCGACACTGCCTCGACTTCGGGCAGCTTCTTCAGGACGCCGGCCAATTGCGGGCTCAGCCCGCCGAAGCCGGCGGTGCTACTGGCATCGATCACGAAGTCGCCGACAAAGGACTTGTCGAGGCTCGCGTTGATCGACGCCTTCGTGGAGGCCGCGAAGATCGTGATGAAGCCGACCAGGCCGACCCCGATCATCAGCGCGGCAGCGGTGGTGGACGTCCGCTTGGGGTTACGCATGGCGTTCTCCCGAGCCAATGTGCCGGGCATGCCGCGCAGCCGCGGTAGCGGCCCGCCGATGACCCCGCTGAGTCGGCGAGCGAAGATGGGACCCAGAATGGTCACTCCGATGAACGTGCCGAGCACGCCCGCGCCGACCGCGGCGAGAACCAGCGTGGTGTCGCCGACGTCGCCGAACAATCCGTTCGCCATCGAGGCGAAGCTCAAGCCGAGGACGACCAGTCCGGCCACGATCCGAATGACTGATCGACCGGACGTGTCCTGTGCGAGTGCTCGCATCGCCGCCACCGGCGGCACCTTGGATGCGCGCCTGGCGGGGAAGAACGCCGACGCGAGACTCACCACGACGCCGACGATCATCGAGGCAACGATGGTGCGCGGCAAGATGACCGAGCCGCCGGCCGGGATGTCCAGCCCCAGCGCCGCGAGCAGCGCCTTGAGACCGACGGCCACCGCGATGCCAGCGAAGAGACCGACTATTCCTGCGACCAGACCGACGACCAGCGCTTCGATCATGATGGCGCCGAGCACCTGGCGCCGGCTCGCGCCGATCGCCCGCATCAGGGCCATCTCGCGTCCGCGTTGCGCCACGATGATCGAGAACGTGTTGTAGATGATGAAGCCGCCGACGAACACGGCGATGGCCGCAAAGACCAGTAGGAACGTGCTGAAGAAGCTGAGGCCCTTCTTGATCTCGTTCTGCTGCTCCTTGGTGACCTGCTTGCCCGTCACCGCTTCGGTCCCTGGCGGCAACTCCTTCGCCACCGCGTCGCGGACGGCCGCTTGGGACTGACCCGGTTCGCCACGCACGATGATGGAATCGAACATGCCGGGCTCGGCCACAACTTCCTGCGCTTTGGCCGTGGTGAACATCGCGAAGCTCGCGCCGAGCGGACTGTCGGCAGTGCCGAATTTTGCCACTCCCACGATCGTCACGGGGATCGCCCCCGCCGCGGTCAGGACCCTGGTCTTGTCACCGACGACCAGCTTGCCCTTGGTCGCGCTGGCCTTGTCGATGACGACCTCGTCGGGAGCCGTCGGAGCGCGACCCTCGGCCAGCGAGAACGAGTTGAGTTCCGGGTCGTCGATCCAGTTGCTGCCGAACGTCGGCGCGCCCGCGCCTGGGTTGCCCAGCTCCTTTCCGTCCTTGCCGACGATCTGCGCGTAGCCCTGCACGAAGCCGACCGCGCGTGCGACCTTGTCGGCCTTCTCGACGCTGGCCAGCACGGCAGCGTCGATCCGAGGCCGGGCCTCACCCGCCTCGGCGGAGGACTCGAACTTCTGCGAGGCACGGACCAGCGCGTCGGTGTCGTCGAAGATGTCGGCGAAGAGGCTGTTGAACGAGCGGCCAACGGTGTCGGTCAGCACCAGGGCGCCGGACATGAAAGCCACGCCGAGGACCACCGCGAAGGCCGTCGAGATGAGACGCAGCTTTCGCGCCAGGACAGTTTTCAGTGCGATCCGGAACATGGAGCTCAGGCCTCCAGGTTCTTGATGCGGTCGAGTACGCGCTCGGGTGTCGGGTCGAGCATCTCGTCGACGATCTTGCCGTCGTTGAGGAACAGCACACGGCCGGAGTACGACGCTGCGACCGGGTCGTGGGTGACCATGACGATCGTCTGGCCGAGTTCGGCCACTGCCCGCCGCATAAAGGCGAGGATCTCGGCCCCGGCGTGGGAATCGAGGTTGCCCGTCGGTTCGTCGGCGAAAATGATCTCGGGCTGGCCGGCCAGCGCGCGGGCCACGGCGACGCGCTGTTGCTGTCCACCCGACAGCTCGCTCGGCCGGTGCTTGAGCCGGTCGCCCAGGCCGACGGTCTTGATGACCATCGCGAGCCATTCCTTGTCCGGCTTGCGACTCCCGAGGGCGCTCGGGAGGGTGATGTTCTCGATTGCCGACAGCGTCGGAATCAGGTTGAACTGCTGGAAGATGAATCCGACCTTGTCACGCCGCAAGACCGTCAGGGCTTTGTCCTTGAGAGTAGTCAGGTCGGCGTCGCCGATCATGACTCGACCGGACGTGACGTTGTCGAGTCCGGCGATGCAGTGCATCAGAGTCGACTTGCCGGATCCGGACGGGCCCATGATCGCGGTGAACTGGCCGGCCGGGAAGTCGACGGAAACGTTGTCGAGTGCGACGACCCGGGTGTCGCCCTCGCCGTAGGTCTTGGTCACGCTAATGGCGCGGGCAGCGATGGCTCCGGCCGGGGCGGACTGCTGGGTCGGCTGCATTGCCGGTGTGCTCACGAATGCTCCTTCATGGGGGTTCTGTGGTGGTGTTCACGCTAGGGCTGCGGCCGCGGCGGCGGATCGGCCGGACTGTTGATCTCTGTTCTAGCGCGCTGGTACGAGACGCGCGGCCGGCCTCCTCCGCAAGGATGAGAATCGGACATCGCGCAGGTCAGCCGACGCCAGGTGTGATCAGGCCGACCTCGTAGGCCAGTACTACCGCCTGCACTCGGTCGCGCAAAGCGAGTTTCATCAGCACATGCCCGACGTGCGTCTTGACCGTGGTGTCACTGACGACGAGCTCGGCCGCGATCTCGCTGTTGGAGAGCCCGCGCGCCATCAGCGTCAGCACCTCGAGCTCGCGCTCGGTCAGCGTAGCCAGGCGGTCCGGCGTACGGTCGGCCTGATCGCTCGGCAGTGCCTTCGCGAAGCGGTCGAGCAGGCGTTTGGTCACCGTGGGGGCGACGACCGCATCGCCGCGCGCGACGATCCGAATCGCATCGATCAGCTGTTCGGCGGGGACATCCTTGAGCAGGAAGCCGCTGGCACCGGCTCGCAACGCTTCGAACACGTACTCGTCCAGGTCGAAGGTCGTGAGAATCAGGACCTTGACCGGGGCCTCGGCGGTCGGCCCCGCCAGTTGCCGGGTCGCCTCGACGCCGTCCATCACCGGCATCCGGATGTCCATGAGTACGACGTCCGCTTCGCAGGTGCGCGCCAGCCGGACGCCCTCCTCGCCGTTGGCTGCCTCGCCGACGACCTCGATGTCGTCCTCGGATTCCAGGATCATCTTGAAACCCGTGCGCAGCAGCGGCTGATCGTCGACGAGCAGAACGCGGATCACGAGACGCCCGCTTCGAGTGGCAGCGTGGCGACGACCTCGTAGCCGCCGCCGGCGCGGGGGCCGGCGCGGAGTACGCCGCCGAACAGCGAGACCCGTTCGCGCATCCCGGCGAGCCCGTGGCCGGGAAAGTCGTCGCCATCGTGGGCGCCGTTCAAGGCGGCCGCCGCCCCCCTGCCGTTGTCGCGGATGCGTAGCTGCAGGTCGTCGTCGCCGTAGCGCACGAACACCTCGGCCGACGCCGGGCCCGCATGCTTGAGCGCGTTGGTGAGCGCCTCCTGCACGATGCGGTAGGCCGACAGGTCGACGCCGGCGGCAAGCTCGACGGGGATTCCTTCGACGGTGATCTCGACCGGCAAACCTGCGGCGCGCACGTGCTGCACCAGGTCGTCCAGGCGGGACACTCCTGGCTGTGGCGCGAGTGCGTCGGTCGCCTCGTCGTCGGCGCGGAGGACGCCGAGCAGCCGGCGCATTTCGGTCAGCGCTTGCCGGCCGGTGCTCTCGATCGACTCTATGACCGCACGGGCGCGCTGCGGATCGCGGTCGAGCGTGCGGCGGGCACCGCCGGCTTGCACGACCATGACGCTGACGTTGTGCGCGACGACGTCGTGCAGCTCGCGGGCGATGCGCGAGCGCTCTTGCGCTACGGCCTTGTGCGCGTCTTCGGCGCGATCACGCTCGAGCCGGTCGGCCTTGAGCTCGAGCTCGTCGACGTACCGGCGACGCGTCTGCAGATTGTCACCGAGCACCCAGGCCGTGACGAAGATGATCGTGTTGGAGATGAGCAGATTCGGCGGCAGGTCCGCGGGCAATGCCTGCAGGGCGATGAACATGCCGATGAGCGTCGCACCGAGTGTGATCTGTGAACGGCGGCGGTGCCGCTCGTGCGCGGCGACCGAGTAGATCGCAATGAGCACGCCCAAACCGCCTGACGGTTCGGCGTACTTGCCGACGGCGAGCAGGATGGCGAACGTCCCCGTAACGGCGAGGACGGTTTGCGGGTAGGTGCGCCGCCAGACGAGCGGCGCAGTCGACAGGAGCGCAAGCAGTACGCCGACCGCATCCGCGTCTCGGTAGAGCTGCGCGTTGGCGTCGTGTTCGGGGTGCCACAGGCCGTAAACCGCGACCGCCGCCATCAACGCAGCGAGCATGCCGTCGGCCAGGTACGGGCGGCGGCGCAGCCACCCGACGGGTTGCAGGCGGCTGAACCACGACTGGGGACGCGTCACGACTGAAACGGTAGGGCACCTCGGCCGGTGATTGCGTCGTCCTGCGGATCGAACATCGCGTCATCCTGGCGGATGACTAATCGGCGGCCACGCGGGCAACGGGCAGCGGCGGAATCGTCCCGCCGAACTCCGGACACAGCGATTGGAAGCTGCACCAGTCGCACAGCCGCGACTTCTTCGGGCGCCAGTCGCCGGTGTCGGTCGCCCGCTTCACGGCGTCCCACAGCGCGAGCAGGTTGCGCTCGAAGACGATGAGCTCGCGCTCGTCCGGCGCGTAGTCGACGGTGACCAGGTCACCGAGGTAGATCAGCCGCAACGCGGACGGGATCACATCGCGGGTGCGCCAGAGCAGCAGTGCGTAGAACTTCAGCTGGAACAACGCCGAGCCCTCGAAGCCCGGGCCGGGGGAGCGGCCGGTCTTGTAGTCGACCACCCGCAGCCGCCCGTCGGTCGCGCAGTCGAGCCGGTCGACATACCCGTGCAGGCGCAGGCCGCTCGGCTCGAGCTGGTGGCTGACGTAGAGCTCGCGCTCGGCCGGCTCGAGCCGCGCGGGGTCCTCCAGCTGGAAGTAGTTGCCGAGCAGCGAGCGCGCACTCTCCAGCCACGTAGCGAGCTCGTCGGTGTCGGCTTCGGCGAAGAGCGCGTCGAGTCGCGGGTCCTCGGCCCGCACCGCCTCCCAGGCGCCCTCGACCATCGCCGCCGCTGCGCCGAGCGTGCGCGCGGACGACGGCTCGTCGAAGAGGCGCTCGAGTACGGCGTGGACGACCGTGCCCCGCGCTGCGTCGCGGCTGGCCGGCTCCTCAAGTCGGTCGATGACCCGGAATCGGTACTTGAGGGGGCAGCTCTTGAAGTCGCTGCTGCGGGAGGGGCTCAGGGACCCGGAATACGGCGCGACGATAGGCTCGTCGACTGCTTCCGCAACCTCGATGACTGTCATGGTTCGACCATAGCCAGCGGCTCCGACAGAAATCGGGAGACACGCACATCCGGATACTCTGGGCGGGTGATTGTGAAGCTGAGAAACCCCGACCGCCAGCTTGATCTGGCTGGCCCGCTGCGGGTCGACGCGCTCGTTCGGCGCTGCGGCCTGCACCCCAACGCGGTCCTGGTGATCCGCGACCGAGACCTCTTGGCCGGCGACGACACGGTGGCTGACGCCGACACGGTCGAGATCCGGCCGGTCATCTCCGGCGGCGCCCGGTGAAGTGCACGCGCTGCCGCGGCCGGGCCGTGGTCGACGTACCGCGGGCCAACGCGCATTTCTGCGGCGGCTGCTTCACCGAGCAGTACATCCCCAACCTGGTGCTCAAGGCGATCAAGCACGACGACATGTGCAGCCGCTCCGACCGGATCCTCGTCGCGGTGTCCGGCGGGAAGGACTCGCTGGCTCTCTGGCAGCTGCTCACCGATCTCGGCTACCAGGCGGACGGCCTGTACGTCGGACTCGGCATCGGTGGTTACAGCGACCGGTCGGCGGTCGTCTGCCGCGACTTCGGTTCGGCGATCGGCCGCGAGCTGATCACCGTCGACCTCGAGGAGTACGCCGGCTACACGATCCCGCAGGCGGCGCGTAACAAGCGGCGCCCGGCCTGCGCGACGTGCGGCCTGTCGAAGCGGCACGTCTTCAACGCGGTCGCGCGCGAGCGCGGCTACGACGTACTCGCGACCGGACACAACCT
Organism: Mycobacteriales bacterium; assembly: GCA_039922195.1. GTDB lineage: Bacteria > Actinomycetota > Actinomycetes > BP-191 > BP-191 > JBDTYE01. The sequence continues at coordinate 13,264 of JBDSAK010000520.1, read as the reverse complement.
CGACGACGAGGTCGCCGTGCTCTTCGGCAACGTCCTGCGCTGGGAGACCGACTACCTCTCGCGCCAGTCGCCGGTGCTCGAGTCGACGCACCCGTCGCTGGTCCGCAAGATCAAGCCGCTCTACCGCATCGCTGAACGCGAGACCGCGGCGTACTGCGTCATCAAGGGCATCGACTACGTCGTCGAGGAGTGCCCCCTCGTCGAGGGCAACACGCAGATGAAGTTCAAGAGCGCGCTCGACGCGCTGGAGGAAGCATCGCCCGGCACCAAGCACTCGTTTCTCTTCAACTTCCTCGAAAAGGGCAAGGCGCATTTCCCGTCGGACGGCGTCGAGTTACAGGCGTGCAGCCGGTGCGGTTCGGCGACTCCCGGCGAGGTCTGCGCCTTCTGCAAGGCCAAGGACAACCTGCTGCAGATCTCCGCTCGCCCGCAGGCCGAGGCCGCGTTGTGACTGCTGCGACAGGTGCACTCGGCCGGCGCGGACCGATCCAGCCGGGGGAGCGGGTCCAGCTCACCGACAGCAAGGGCAAGCTCTTCACGATCACCGTGCAGCCGGGCGCGCAGTTCCATACGCACCGCGGCATCCTCGAGCACGACGACCTCATCGGGCAGCCCGAGGGCATCGTCGTGAAGTCGTCGGCCGGTACGCCATACCTCGCCCTTCGTCCGTTGCTGTCCGACTACGTGCTGTCGATGCCGCGCGGCGCGCAGGTCATCTATCCCAAGGACGCGGCGCTGATCGTCGGGCTCGCCGACATCTTCCCCGGAGCTCGGGTGCTCGAGGCCGGCGCCGGGTCAGGTGCCTTGTCGTGCTCGCTGCTGCGTGCCGTTGGCGACGACGGGTTCCTGTCGTCGTACGAGCGACGGGCCGACTTCGCTGCCAACGCGCGTGGCAATGTCGAGAAGTTCTTCGGCGTGCCGCACCCGGCGTGGAAGCTGACCGTCGGTGACCTGGTCGAGGCGATCGACGACACCGATATGGATCGAGTGGTGCTCGACATGCTCGCGCCGTGGGAGGTGCTCGATGCGGTGTCGGGCGCCCTCGTGCCCGGCGGCGTGCTGTGCTGTTATGTCGCGACGACGACACAGCTCTCGCGGACGGTTGAAGCCCTGCGTTCGCACGGAACCTTCACCGAGCCGTGGTCGATGGAAGCGCTGGTGCGCAACTGGCACACCGAGGGGCTCGCCGTACGGCCGGACCACCGGATGATCGCGCACACCGCCTTCCTGATCTTCAGCCGGCGCCTGGCTGAGGGCGTCGAGCCGCCGCTACGCCGCCGCCGTCCGTCGAAGGGCTACGAGGACGCGTCCTCTGACAGCGCTGGACTTAGCGACAGCCGGTAGCCCGCTCAGTTTTCGGCGTACCCGAGTGGTTCGCTCTCTGGATCAACGTGTCGAAGTTGATCAACATGCGAGTGCTGGGGCGAGGTGGGCAACTTTGGCACGTTGATCGGCGTACCCCTCTGGATCAACGTGTCGAAGTTGATCAACATGCGAACGCTAGGGCGAGGTGGGCAACTTTGGCACGTTGATCGGCGTACCCCAGTGGATCAACGTGTCGAAGTTGATCCCCCGACGGCAACGGGCGTCACCAGACGCTCGGCGTGCGGCCGCGTTGCGGCGGGATGGGGATGTCGCCGGGTCGGCCGAACCTGATGGTTCGCTGGCCGCTGACATGCCATGTTCCCGACGACGGCCGGAACACCGCGACGTCGACGCGGCCGTCCGCGTTGTAGTCGGCAGGTACCGGTCTGTCGCCGATCGTTCCGAATCTGTACGTGATCGCGCCCCGTCGGTGCCAGGTGCCGGTGCTCGGTCGGAAGACCGCGAGTTCCGCTCGCCCGTCACCGTTGTAGTCGTCCGCCACCGGCCAGTCGCCCCGTCGGCCGAACAAGATGACGGATGCCGTCAGCTCGCCCTGCAGCCACGCCGAGGTTCGTGGCCGGTACGTGGCGATGTCCGAGGTTCCGTCGCCGTCATAGTCCCGGACTACCGGGACGTCACCGGGGCCGCCGAGTCGCACCCGGTCACCTTGCACGAACCAGGTTCCGGCCGACGGACGGAATGTCACGGGTTCCCATCTGCCGTCACCGTTGAAGTCGCTCGGCACCGGGATGTCGCCCAGCCGGCCGAGCTGCACCGGTCGCTGCCCCCGGATGAACCACGTCCCGGTTGACGGTCGGAAGACGGCCAGATCGGTGCGGCCGTCGCCGTTGTAGTCGGCCGGGACGGGAATGTCGCCGGGCCGGCCGAACTGCACTCCAGCTCTCCCGCGGATGTACCAGGTAGCCGTGCTCGGCCGGAACACGGCGATGTCGTTGCGCCGACCGGCCGCCGTTGGGCCCCGCCTCGGCGACTGCCCAGCCGCTACCACCGAGCCGTTGCTCGCCGCGGCGGGGAGCGGCCCGCACAGCGCTGCGACGAGAAACAGCGCAAGCCAGACTGGGCTCCCGGCGCGGCGAACCGCGCGTCCGATCATCGGTCCTCGGCGCCGGGGCCGGCGATCGCCGTACCGGCTTCGTCGGCGACGAAGATGCACTCGCCGGGACAGCCACGGGCTGATTCGAGTACGTCGGCAAGGCAGCGGGCGGGTACCGAGACGGCAGCGCCCGGGTCGAGGAGCAGCTCGCCGGACGCGTCCTTCACATAGGCGAGGCCGTCGACGTCGAACTCGAAGACGGTTGGCGCCAGCTGGACGCAGAGGCCGTCTCCGGTGCACAGGTCCTGGTCGATCCAGACCTTGACTGGGCTGGTGGCCACGTCACTCCGATTCGCAAGCAATGTCAGGCTTCGACGGTAACACCGCGGCGATTGCTTCCTTTCTCCGGCGGGCGTGCCGATGGAGCAGTAGCGATCCGAGCCGGGGAGCGCCTCGACGTGCGTGTCGGGCACCTCCGTCGGCGCGCAAAGGTAGTCTTGAGGCCTATCGCACTGGGAGGTGAAGCCCGTGTCCGGTTTCCGTTCGGATGATGGTGAGGCGCGTGCCGCTCAGTATGAAAAGGAAGTGCACGACCTCACGACGCAGGTCGGTTTTCTCGAGGAGGAGATCACCCTCCTTCGCCGCAAGCTGACTGACTCGCCGCGGCAGGTCCGCGCGCTCGAGGAGCGCCTGGTCGAGGCGCAGGAAAACCTCTCCGGCATCACGACCCAAAACGATCGACTGGTTTCGACCCTCAAGGAAGCGCGCGACCAGATCGTGGCGCTCAAGGAAGAGGTCGATCGGCTCGCGCAGCCCCCGTCCGGCTACGGCATCTTCCTGCATGCGAGCGACGACGACGGCACGGTCGACATCTTCACCGGGGGTCGCAAGCTTCGGGTCACGGTCAGCCCGACGATCGAGATCGCCGAGCTGCGCCGGGGCCAGGAGGTCATGCTCAACGAGGCGATGAACGTCGTACGCGCCCTTGAGTTCGAGCGTCAGGGCGACGTCGTCATGCTCAAGGAGGTGCTCGAGGGCGGCGACCGTGCGCTGGTCCTCGGTCACACCGACGAAGAGCGCATCGTGATGCTGGCCGAGACGCTGATGGACGGACCACTGCGCTCCGGCGACTCGCTGATGATCGACAGCCGGTCCGGGTGGGCCTACGAGCGGATTCCCAAGAGCGAGGTCGAGGACCTCGTGCTCGAAGAAGTTCCCGACATCGACTACTCGCACATCGGCGGTCTGGTCGCGCAGATCGAGATGATCCGCGACGCCGTCGAGCTGCCGTACCTGCACGCGGATCTGTTCAAGGAACACAAGCTGCGCCCGCCCAAGGGCGTCCTCCTCTCCGGCCCGCCCGGCTGCGGCAAGACGCTCATCGCGAAGGCCGTCGCCAACTCGCTGGCCAAGAAGGTCGCCGAGGTGACCGGCAAGCCCGAGGGTCGGTCGTACTTCCTCAACATCAAAGGCCCCGAGCTGCTCAACAAGTACGTCGGCGAGACCGAGCGGCAGATCCGGCTCGTCTTCCAGCGGGCTCGCGAAAAGGCGCAGGAGGGCACTCCGGTCATCATCTTCTTCGACGAGATGGACTCCATCTTCCGCACCCGAGGTTCGGGTGTCAGCTCCGATGTCGAGACGACGATCGTGCCGCAGCTGCTGAGTGAGATCGACGGTGTCGAAGGCCTCGAGAACGTCATCGTGATCGGGGCGTCCAACCGTGAGGACATGATCGACCCGGCCATCCTGCGACCCGGCCGGCTCGACGTGAAAATCAAGATCGAGCGGCCGGACGCCGAGGCGGCCAAAGACATCTTCAGCATCTACATCACCCCTGACCTGCCGATCCACGACGACGACCTGGCGGCCAACGGCGGTGACCGGGTCGCCGCCTGCGACGAGATGATCCTGCGCACCGTCGAGCGGATGTACGCCGAGGACGAGAGCAACCGCTTCCTCGAGGTGACCTACGCCAACGGCGACAAGGAAGTTCTGTACTTCAAGGACTTCAACTCCGGCGCGATGATCCAAAACATTGTGGACCGCGCGAAGAAGATGGCGATCAAGGACTTCCTCGAGCTCGGGCAGAAAGGCCTGCGCGTGTCGCATCTGATGACGGCGATCATCGACGAGTTCAAGGAAAACGAAGACCTGCCCAACACCACCAACCCCGACGACTGGGCGCGCATCTCCGGCAAGAAGGGCGAGCGGATCGTCTACATCCGCACGCTTGTCTCCGGCAGCAAGGGTGACGAGGCCGGCCGGTCGATCGACACGATCGCCAACACCGGCCAGTACCTGTAGCAGGCGGCGTGACCACCCGGCGGGTAATGGGCATCGAGACCGAGTACGGCGTCTCCGTGCCCGGTCAGCCCGGCGCCAACGCCATGGTGTCATCGTCATTGATCGTCAACAGCTATGCACCGGCGCGTGCCGGGCGGGCGCGCTGGGACTTCGAGGAGGAGAGCCCGCTTCGCGACGCGCGCGGCTTCGAACTCACCCGCGATGCGTCCGATCACGGTGGCGACGAGGAGCTCGGCCTGGCCAACGTGATCCTCACCAACGGCGCCCGGCTGTACGTCGACCACGCACACCCCGAGTTCTCCAGCCCGGAAGTGATGAACCCACTCGACGTCGTCCGGTGGGACAAGGCGGGGGAGCGCATCATGGCCGAGGCCGCCCGTCGCGCCGCCCGCGTTCCCGGCACCCAGCCGATCCAGCTCTACAAGAACAACACCGACAACAAAGGCGCGTCGTACGGCTGCCACGAGAACTACCTGATGGCGCGGCGTACGCCGTTCAACGACATCGTCCGGCACCTGACGCCGTTCTTCGTCAGCCGCCAGGTCATCTGCGGCGCAGGTCGCGTGGGCATCGGCCAGGACGGCCGCGGCACCGGCTTCCAGATCAGCCAGCGCGCGGATTTCTTCGAGGTCGAGGTGGGCCTCGAGACGACGCTCAAGCGGCCGATCATCAACACCCGCGACGAGCCGCACGCCGACCCGGAGAAGTACCGCCGGCTGCACGTCATCATCGGCGACGCCAACATGAACGAGATCTCGACCTACCTCAAGGTCGGCACCACGTCGGTCGTGCTGTCGATGATCGAGGCGGGCTTCATCGAAGCCGATCTCGGCGTCGAGCAGCCGGTCGCCGCGCTGCGCGCGATCAGCCACGATCCCACGCTCAGGCATCAGGTGCTCATGCACGACGGCCGGCGCCTGACCGGCGTACAGCTGCAGATGGAATACCTCGACCTGGCGAAGAAGTTTGTGCTCGACACCGACGTCGACCCGATCACCGCCGATGTCCTCGAGCGCTGGGAGAGCGTGCTTGACCGGCTGGTCGACGAACCCATGTCGTGCGCGCGCGAGATCGACTGGGTCACCAAGCTGCAGATCCTCGAGGGCTACCGCTCGCGTGACGGGCTCGGCTGGGATGCGCATACGCTGGCGCTCGTCGACCTGCAGTATCACGACGTGCGGCCGGACAAAGGGCTCTACAACAAGCTGGCGTCAGGCGGCCGGGTCGACAGGTTGCTCGCCGAGGATGACGTCACCCGCGCCATGACGACGCCCCCTGAGGACACCCGCGCCTACTTTCGCGGTAGGTGCCTCGAAAAGTACGGCGCCAACGTCGCAGCGGCCTCGTGGGACTCGGTGATCTTCGACGTCGGCCGTGATTCGCTGCAGCGAGTGCCGACCCTCGAGCCAACGCGTGGCACCAAGGCACACGTCGGCGCGCTGCTCGACCGGTGCACGACGGCGAGCGAATTGGTCGACGCGCTGGAGTCGTAACCCGGTCGAGCTAGCCCGATTCGACCTTGGTGCGACCGATCGCCACGTCCTGCGTCGACGATCCGCCGACGTCGCCAGCGTTCGGCGCACGAATCACGAGCAGTGCGAGGTCGTCGCGCACGGCGCCCGTCTGGAACGACGTGACCTCGGCTTCGATCGCTTCTGCCGTCGCGCTCGCGGACCACGTGTCGAGACTGCCGAGCAGCTCGATGAGCCTTTCCTCGCCGTACAGTTCCAGGCCCGAGCGGGTCTCGGTCACCCCGTCCGTGTAGAGCAGCAGGGCATCCCCTGGATGGAGCTCGATCTCGTCGAGAGCGACGTCGATCTCGCGCAGCGCGCCGACGAGCATGCCGCCCTCGGTTCCTCGCTCCACCCCGCCGGCGGCGCGGCGCACGAGAGGGAGGGGGTGACCGCCGTTGGCAACAGATAGGTGTACGCCGTCATCCTCTACCGTGGCGATCGCGACGATGATCGTGCAGAAGCGGTGGTGCGATTGCTCGGCAAGCAACGTCTCGTTGAGCACCTTGATGATGCTCCGCGGATCGTGCTGTCGGGTGGCCACGGCCCGCACCGTCCAGCGCACCGCACCGGTCAGCGCGGCCGCGGCCGCGCCCTTGCCGCAGACATCGCCCATCACGATGCACCACGCGCCGGCGGCAACCGGGAAGACGTCGTAGAAGTCGCCGCCGATGTCCAGGCCGCGCTGCGCCGGCCGGTAACGCGCTGCGATCTGCACGCCGGTGACGTCGGGGAGCACGGGCGGCAGCAGGGATCGCTGCAGTGTCTCGGCTACCAGCACGCGTTCCGCGAACAGTCGCGAATTGTCGATCGCGATCGCAGCTCGTCGCGCCAACTCCATAGCAAGCTGGAGGTCGTCGGCGCTGTACCGGCGGTTGGTGACCGTCGAGACCATGGTCAGCGCGCCGGTCGTCCGGCCTCGAGCGATCAGCGGAACGATGACGGAGCTGCGCATACCGAGAGCCCGCAGCAGGTCGTGGTGGCGCTGGTCACGCGCCCCGGCTTTGAGGTGTTCCTCGGATACGTCGGTATGCAGTGTCGGTTCACCGGTGCGGATGACCGCGGCTACGGCGCCCGGCGCCTGCAAGTTCTGTGGGCGCAGCCCCGCCATTTCGGCGGCGAGCGTGCTGTCGGCGGCAGCCGCGGAGTGCGCAACGACCGCTCGCCGGATCGTTCCGGTGTCGTCGTCGAGCAGGTCGATGGTGCACCAGTCGGCAAACACCGAGACGATGAGATCGGCCACTCGCTGCAGCGTTTCGTCATAGTCGAGTGTCTCGGCGAGCAGCGCGCCCACCTCGGACAGGAACGCGAGTCTCTCCCCGGCGGCTTCGGCTTTCGCGTGTGCCAGCTGTTCAGCGGCGAGCAGCGCCGCGCGCTCGGCATCAGCCTCTTTCCGTGCGGTGATGTCAGCGGCGACGCCGATCATGCCGGTGGGGACGCCATCCGGGCCCAGGACAACGCGCCCGGTGCCACCGAGCCAGCCGACGGATCCGTCCGCGCGGATGAAGCGGTGCTCGACCTCGTGATCATCGAGGGTAGCCATGGAACTCTCGACCGTGGCCAGGGTCGCTTCGCGGTCGTCCGGGTGGATCAACGCTGAATAGGCCTCCATGGTGCCGGCGAAGCCGCCCGGCTGCAGGTCGAAGATTCGTTCGATCGTCGCATCCCAGGACACCAGTCCCGAGTCGGCGTCCCAGCGCCAGGTGCCCATGCGCCCCGACTCGAGGGCGAGCTCGAGGCGCTCGGTCCGGTCGACGAGATCTCGCTCCTGCTGGCCGGCCGTCGTCACGTCTTCGGAGACGCCGACCACGCCCGCCATGTGTCCGGCGTCGTCCCACAGGGCGGCCAGCGTCACGCGCGCTTCGAATACGCTCCCGTCCTTGCGGCGCACCGGGAACATGCCCACCCACCGGGATCCGGTCTGCAGGTCGAGCAGGATCCGCTCGGCTGCCTCGCGCGAGTCGGGAGCCGGCGTCACCATGACAACCGGCCGACCCAGGCATTCCTCGGCGGTCCACCCGTAGAGCTTGGTCGCGCCGCGGCTCCAGTAGGTGATGTTGCCGTCCCGGTCGGACGCGATGACGGCAAGGTCGATCGCATCCAGCAGCGGACCGAGTGCCTCGGACAACGCCGTCCCTCCTCGCGGACGTCCGAACCGTACGGACGTCTTGTGCCCACAACACTCACCCCTGAGCGCGTCCGGTCGAGCATTCTCGGCTGGATCGTGATCGCAATACCGTCCGAATCGGGGTAAATCGCGCCAAGTCGGGAACGGCCAGAAGTATGACGTTGCTCGACACCGGGACCGCTGCGCGGCCGGCGACGTCACCCCGTCGGTCGAGGCTGCTCGCTGTCGACGCGCTGCGCGGGCTGGCCGTCGTCGGCATGCTGCTCGTCAACAACACCGGCCTGCCAGCGTCGACACCGGCCGAACTCGCGCACTCCGACTGGCATGGCCTGACGATCGCCGATCTGGTGTTTCCGCTCTTCCTGTTCGTCGTCGGGGTGGCGGTGCCGCTCGCGAAGACACCGGCGTCATTACGCAGCGTGCTCCGGCGGAGTGCGCTGCTCTTTGTCATCGGGTCGCTGCTGGTCAGCGCCAAGCACGCCCACTTCGGCCCGTCGACGGGTGTGCTGCAGCACATCGCGGGCGCCTACCTGCTGTGCTGGTTGCTGTTGCGACTGCCGCGCCGTTGGCAACCGGTTGTGGCCATCGGCCTGCTGGGCGCCGTGTGGGCCGCTTACGCGATGTGGGGCGGCGGTTACGAACCGACGCAGAACGTCGCCGCGCGGGTTGACGAGGCGCTGCTCGGCCGCTTCTCGGCAGAACAGCCGCACAACCTGCCGACCAGCATGGTCAGCGTGTGGTTCGGCGTTCTTGCCGGCCGCGCGCTGGTGGAGCACCGCGACGCGGAGCACCGGCTCGCGCGGCTGTTGCTTCTGGCGTCGTCGACCTTGGTCGCGGGACTGGCGCTCGTGCTCGCAGGTGTACCGCTGAACAAGCCGCTATGGACGCCGTCCTATGTCCTCATCACTGCTGGGATCGGGACGACGCTGCTCGCCGCCGCCCACCAGGTGGTCGATCGCTGGGGCGCTCGCGCGCCGGCTCGGCCACTCGTCGTACTCGGCGCGAACGCCATCGCGGTGTACGTCGTCACGTCGCTCGCCGCCGTACTCGCCAGCCCTTGGCGGGCGCGGGTGGTCGACGCGCTACGCAGCCTCGGCGGCGCCAGGTTTGCCGCGGTGGCCTATGCCACGCTCTTCGTCGTCGCCGGGTGGGCGATGTGCGAGGCGCTGTACCGGCGCAGGTACTTCATCAAGCTGTAGACGGTGTCGATGACTCGAGCACGGCCGCGCGGGATAGGCTCGGCGTACAGCGTGCATCCAGGAGAAGGTGACCATGGCGACGAAGGACACCGGCGGCGGCCAGCACAAGGCCTCGCGACAGTCCGAGGAGACCGACGAGGCGCAGGTCGAGGCGACCAGCGACGTCCAGGAGCGCCAGGACAAGCTGACGGACGACGTCGACGCGCTGCTCGACGAGATCGATGACGTGCTCGAGGAGAACGCCGAGGAGTTCATCAAGGGCTACGTGCAAAAGGGCGGCCAGTGACGGCAGGACCAGGTGGGCTGGGTCGGCTGCCTGCCAGCTACCTCGCGCCGGGCATCACGTCGTTCACCGAGTTCGTGTCACAGCAGCAGCCTGACTTGCTGCCCAGCAGGCGAGCCCTGCCCGGCACGCTGACCGACGTGGTGCACGCCACCACGATCGTTGCGCTCACCTGCGAAGGCGGCGTCATCATGGCCGGCGACCGCCGCGCGACGATGGGGCTGACGATCGCGCAACGGGACATCGAAAAGGTCTTCCAGGCCGACGAGTACTCCGCGGTCGGCATCGCCGGGACGGCTGGCCTCGCCATCGAAATGGTGCGGCTGTTCCAGGTCGAGCTCGAGCACTACGAGAAGCTCGAGGGCTCAACCCTCTCGTTGGAAGGCAAGGCAAACCGCCTGTCGACCTTGATCCGCAACAACCTGCCGATGGCCATGCAGGGCCTGGCCGTCGTACCGCTGTTCGCCGGCTACGACCTGGTCACGGGTCAGGGGCGAATCTTCAGCTACGACATCACCGGCGGCAAGTACGAGGAGCACTCGTTCTTTTCCGTCGGTTCCGGATCAGGGCCCGCGCGCGGAGCGCTCAAGAAGCGTTTCCGTGACGGCATGGCCGACATGGAAGCGGTGCAGGTGGCCGTCGACGCCTTGTACGACGCCGCCGACGAGGACGCCGGCACCGGAGGGCCCGACTTGATCCGCAAGATCTACCCGGTTGTCGCGCTCGTCACCGACGAGGGCTACCGGCGCATTCCGGACGACGAGATCGGCCCGATCGTCGAGCGCATCGTCGCCGCACGCCACGAGACCATCGGCGGCTGACGCACGTCACCCGCACTCCCCGCTAGAAAGGCCCGCCGTGTCGATGCAGTTCGGCTACGTCCCACCCGAGCAGCAGATGCGCGATCGCTCCGAGTACGCCCGCAAGGGCATCGCGCGCGGCCGCAGCGTTCTCGTCATGACGTACGTCGACGGCATTCTGTTCGTTGCCGAGAATCCGTCGAGCGCACTGCACAAGGTGAGCGAGATCTACGACCGCATCGCGTTCGCCGCGGTCGGCAAGTACAACGAGTTCGAGAGCCTGCGCGTTGCCGGCGTACGGCTGGCCGACATGCGCGGTTATGCCTACGATCGGCGCGACGTCACCGGCCGTGGTCTGGCGAACGCCTATGCCCAGACGCTCGGCACGATCTTCACCCAGGAGTCCAAGCCCTACGAGGTCGAGATCGTCGTCGCCGAGATCGGCGAGACGCCGGCGGGCGATCAGATTTACCGGCTGACGTACGACGGCTCGGTTGCCGACGAGCGCGGCTTCGTGGCCATGGGCGGGCAGGCTGAGCCGCTCGCGACGTACCTCAAGGAGCACCACCACGACGGGCTGACGCTAGCCGAGGGACTCTCGATGGCGGTCGCCGCGCTCCGCGCCGACGGCGACCGCGAGATCGAGGCCGACAGCCTCGAGGTCGCGGTCCTCGACCGGACCAGGCCGCGACGCAAGTTCAAGCGGCTGACCGACACGGCAGTGTCGAGACTGCTGGCCGACGGCAACGAATCCGCGGCGCAGGCGGTCGCCGACGAGCCGGGTGCCGCCTCACAGAACCAGCCGCAACAGCCTGGTCAGAGCGGCCCCGGCGGCGACCCCACCGAAAGCGTCGAAGCGCAGTCCGCGGATACACAGGACGAGGATCCAGAAACCGCCTGACCGGGGTTGCGGGGTGGGGCCGCGGGGGTAGCGAGTCCTCAACGACGATTTCGTTGGAGGGGCCATGCCCGCGAAAAAGACCAGGCGCGAAGATCTGCCCGGAACGCTGAAACGCTCGCCGAAGAAGGCCCAGGACACGTACGCCGACACGCTCGATTCTGCTCACGAGACGTACCAGGGCGACGAAGGGCGCGCGCACCGGACGGCGTTTGCGGCGGTGAAGCACTCGTTCGAGAAGGTCGGCGACCACTGGGAGCCCAAGGACCACAAGGGCCCGTCGGACCCGGACGCGGCGAAGTCCAAGCCCGGGAGCGCGGCGCGGCGTGACGGCAAGACCTACGGCGGCGTGGATGTCGTCGGTCATACCAAGGGCGAACTCTACGAGCGGGCCAGGTCGCTCGAGGTCCGGGGCCGATCGTCGATGTCGAAGACCCAGCTGGCCGAGGCGATCGCGCGCAAGCAGGACTGACCGTGCTGCGTTCGGCGCAGATGCACTGCGCCGTTCGCCCTATCGGGTGATTCGGCCGCGCGGGCTAAAGAGCACGGATGCGGTCGGCCGACATCACAGTGCGGGGGCAACGGATTCGACTGGAGGCCCCGATGCCAGCGCTGAACCTGGACGCCGAACTGCACAAGGCCATGACGCAGTACTTGATGGCGAGCAACCGGATCCGGGTCGCGGAAGAACGGGAAGACTCGCTGCTGCTCGCCCAAGCCGAGCAGGAACAGCGGGTGGCGGCAAGGACGTACGAGGCCGCGCTCATGAAGCGCGGCTGGCGCGCGCCGTTGGGTGCTTTCGCGGCGACGTAGGGCCCGATGATCATGTCCCCCGTGTGGGTGACGGACCGCGGGTGCGCCGGCGCCGATACCTCTTGAGTCGGAAGGTCCGCCTCCCACGGAGGTTGTGCACATGCGCACGCTCGGCAGTCTGGATGCGGTCATACCGGCGTACGGCGCCGTAGCGATCGACGAAACGCACATCGTCGGTGTGCGCGTCGCCCGCCGGGCCTCAGGCGGGAGCATTCTCACGATCACGGCGCGCGGTGGCGTTGCCGCATTCATGACGCAGACGGACGCACCGCTGCATGTACTCGACCCAGACCACACCTACGAGGTGTCGACACCGGTGAACGTCGACCCGGAGCTGCTCGACGCGCTCGAGCTGACGTTGCTCGCGTGGGCTGTTCAGGAGCGGCCGGTGCGCCTCGACTGGGAACGCCGCCAGTCGCGGCTGACGTCGCTGGACCAGGGCCCGGATTATCTGCGGATCTGGCCCGTCGAGGCCGGCGCTGCGCCGATCATCATCCGCAAGCCCGCCGCGTCACTGCCGAGCATGGAGCGCCGCCCGGTACTCAGCCTCGCCTAGCGCTTGGATTGGCCCTATTTGGTGCCGGCGCCGCCGTAGCCGCCCGCGCCACCCTTGAAGACGCCATCGGCGCCGTACTTCTTCACATTGGGGTCGACGTCGGCGGCGCTGCTGATGCGGAATGCCGCGGTTGCCGAGGGTTCGATGGTGGTGCCTTCGAAGCGCTCGACGACGGGTTTCACCGGTCCGGCGTCGACCGGCTCGACGACTGCGCTCCGCGTCGTCGAGGTGCGTTCGCTGCTGACCGACACCGAAACCGAACCGCGCCGCGGGCCGGCCGGCCGCTTCCCGGGTGCAGGAGCGGTCTTGCGGCTGAACAACCCCATCGCGATATTCCTCCGATTTGCGCCGTG
>JBDSAK010000519.1:0-2874 GCA_039922195.1 Mycobacteriales bacterium | reverse complement strand
GCCCTCCTGATCGACGGCAATCAGCGAACTCATCCCCGTCCACCGTTTCGTCAGGCTCTGGATCGAGTCCGTCGAGCCCCGGATCGACGCGACCGAGCGATAGCTGCGGCCGGCGAGGAAGACGCTGCCGACCTTGTACGTCGAAACGAGCGCCCTGACTCCCGCGGTGCTATCGACCGGTACGCCGATCATCAGCACCTGCCCGACGCGCTCGCGCAGATCGAGGCCGCGCACGATGGTTGCGGAGCAACCCGGTGTCCAGATCGTGTGGGCGGCCGCCGGCGCCGCCGCCGCAAGGAGCGGAAACGCGACAACCAGCGCAGCGGCCGCGAGGGTTCGCGCGGACCTGCCAGGTCGGGTCAGCAGAGGATCTCTCCGGTTCAGGGGACATGGCGGCCGACGGGCTCACGCACGGCGCCTCTTCGAGTATGCGCGTCCGGCCGGCTCCTACCCGCCATGGGCGGCGAGAAGCCAGAACCAGGCGCTCTTACGGCCGCTGGTCGCGCGCAGCCCCCAGGACGCTGGCGTCGCGGTTGGGCGCAGCGCCCTCGCGCACCCGGCGTAACAACAGCGACGCGACGAACCGCCCGGCCAGACCGGCCGCGAGGACGGCGCGCACCAGCGCCCAGCGCGGGCCGGCGTACTGTCCGGCGAGATAGCGATAGGCGCTGCGGTGATGCGCGAGCAGCATCGCCTTCGAGTGCTTCGGCGCGCGCGCGACGTGCCCACCGACGTGCTCGACGACCGCACCAGGCACGAACACGCTCTGCCATCCTGACGCCGCAAGACGCCGGCAGAGGTCGAGATCCTCGAAGTACATGAAGTAGCGGGTGTCGAACCCGCCGACCGCCTCGAACGCCGTGCGCCGTACCAGTAAGCACGAGCCGGACAACCAGCCGGTCGGGCCTTCGACCGGTACGCCGGACTCGCGCCGGTACGCGCGCGTCCACGGGTTGCCCGACCAGCACCAGCCGAGCAAAGCGTGACCGATGCCGCGCGAGAGCGATGGGAACGATCGCGCCGAGGGATACAGATCCCCTTGCGGCGTAAGGATTGCGGGACCGAGCGCGCCGGCGTGTGGCCACCGCCCGGCGGCGTCGAGCAGCTCGTCGAGCGATCCCTTCGCCCACGTCACGTCGGGATTCGCGATGAGCAGCCAGGCTTCACCGGCGCCGCGCGCACCGACATTCGCCGCGGCCCCGTAACCGAGGTTCGCACCGGTCGGCAGCAGTCGTACTTCCCGTCGACCGGCCGCCCGCTCGATGGAACCGTCGGTCGACCCGTTGTCGGCGCAGACCACGTCGTACGGGCGCGTCGTCGCATCGGCCAGCGTGTCGAGGAAGGAGTCGAGGTGCTCACCGGGGAAGTACGTCACCACGATGACGCGGACGGCTGGGCTGTCGTCGGTGGGCGGGTCCGGTGTGCCGGCCGAGGTCATTCCGCGGCGGCGCGGGCGTAGCTCGCCAGGTGCGCTTCGGCGCTGGCTTCCCAGGTGAACTCACGGGCGCGCGCCAGACCGGCGGCGGCCAGCGAGGCGCGGCGAGGTGCGTCGTCGAGCAGCGACCGCAGGGCAGTGGCAATCGAGTCGACATCGGGCTCGGTGTAGGCGACCGCATCACCGCCGACTTCGGGCAGCGACAGGCGTGGCGTCGTCAGCACCGCGGCGCCGCAGGCCATCGCCTCGAGCACCGGGAGCCCGAAGCCCTCCCCGTGGCTCGGATACGCGACGACCGCGGCGCCCCCCAGGTAGGCCGGCAAATCGGCGAACGGCAAGTAGCCGGGGCGTAGCACCCGCAGCTCAGGCGGCACCTCGCGAACGGCGTTGTCGACCTGGTCGTCCCAACCGGCGCCGCCCGCGAGGACGAGCGCGGGCGGATTCTCCCGGCCCTCCACGGCCTTGACCCACGCCCGGACCAGGTTGGGGACGTTCTTGCGCGGCTCGAGGTTGCCCAGGAACGCGACGTAGTCGATGCCGCGCAGGCCCAGGCGCGAGCGGATGCGGCGTACGGCGTCCTCTTGGGGTTCGTGGAACGCCACCTGGTCGACGCCGTGGTAGGCGACGTCGATCTTCGTCGCGTCGCCTTCGAGGATGCGGATGAGCTCGTCGCGCGTCGCCTTCGACGGCACGATGACCCGAGCCGCGCGCTTCATCGCCGTGCGCGTCGCCGAGCGGAAGAACGTGCCCTTGACGCCGGTGTGCATCTCCGGGTCGGTGAAGAACGTCGCATCGTGCACGGTCACGACAACCGGCCGCCCGACTCGCAGCGGCAAGGTGTAGTGCGGCGAGTGGAGCACCTCCGCCTGCACCTGCTGGGCGACCAGCGGCAAGCCGGTCTGCTCCCAGGCCAGCCGCGCCGGCCGGTGCGCGATCGCGGCGGGGCCGGCGACGACCCGTGCCGACGGGGCGACCCGGCCATAGCGCTCGGCGTCCGCCCGCTGGCAGACGACCGCGAGATCCGCGTCAGCCGCATCGAGTGCGGCAATCAGCCCGTCCACGTAACGCCCGACGCCACCGCGGTCAGCTGGAACAGCCGTCGCATCGACGAGAACTCGGGGAGGCACGAGGGTCGAATGCTCCTCACGGCGAGAGACGTTGCGCGTGGCTGCGTGCGTCAAGACTACGACTTGGAGTGGTGCGACCGAAACAACGGCACGGGTGGTTCCGGGAGCAATTTTGCTACTCCGGGACGTCCTGCGCTTCTCCGTACACACCCCAGGTCGCCTCGGCCGTCGCCGCCCAGGTGTACGCCGACGCACGCTCGCGGCCCGCGTCGCGGAGCCGTTCGGCGTGATCAGGGTGGGCGATGAGCTGGGTCAGGGCCGCAGCGAGCGCGGCCGGATCACCGACAAGGG
Source organism: Mycobacteriales bacterium (assembly GCA_039922195.1). Classification (GTDB taxonomy): domain Bacteria; phylum Actinomycetota; class Actinomycetes; order BP-191; family BP-191; genus JBDTYE01. Next base: position 21 of record JBDSAK010000519.1, on the reverse strand, counting down.
TGACCTCAGCTGCTCCACCCG
>JBDSAK010000518.1:0-9315 GCA_039922195.1 Mycobacteriales bacterium | reverse complement strand
AGTGGAACAACGTCGTGGCGTAGCCCGCCTGTGCGTTCTCGAAGAACGTCGCGTCGATCGGCCCGGTCGCGTCGTCGAGCGTGATGAAGATGACCCGCTTTCCTGACCGGATCGGGGGCGTCTGCGTCGCGACCTTGACGCCGGCGACGACGACTTCCTGGCGGCTGCGGCACCGCAGCAGGTCCCTCGCCCGCGTCACCCCGAGCCCCGCGAACAGATCCTCGTGGAAGCTCAGCACATGGGCGCTCGCGTCGAGGCCCAGCACCTCGAGTTCGGCACGCACCCGCTCCCCCGGCGTCATCTCCGGCAGGCCGGTCGGCGCGACGTCGCCCGGATCGTCACCGAGGTCGAGCGAGAGCTGTACGTCGACCGGCACGACCGGCGCGGACGCCCGTGACTGACGCGCGGCCGCCTCCCGGATGGAGAACCGCTGCACACCGAAACCGTCGCGAAGCTGGCCACCGGCATCGATGATGTGCGGCCGATCACTCGTGGTCGCCCCGCCGCTTCCCCCCGTCTTCGCCCCGCCGCTTGCCCCTGCCCCGCCACTTCCCCGCGTCGCGCGCGTCGCTCGCGTCCCTCGCGGTGCCGCCGCGCGGGCAGCTTTGGCGGTGGCGCGGGACCAGTGGTCGAGTTCGACCACCTGCAGCAGCAGGTCGCGCCGGGTGACCCGACCGCGCCGGCGGACCGGTGCGGTCAGCCCGATGCCGTAGATCGAGTCGAATGCTCCGGCGACGACGAGCCGCTCGACGATCGGCCGGTTGGCCCTGGCCCGGTGCCAGAAGTCGGCGAGCGAGCCGTACGGCCGGCCGGTGACGATTCGGGACACCTCCGCATCGGAGATGCCCTTGACGTCGGCGAGCCCGATCCGGATGCCGTAGCGCCGCGCGTCAGGCGCCGCCTCCGGCTCCGGTCGCGGCGGTGCACCGAGGATCGCGGGCGGCGGCTCGTCGTGGATCGCGACACGTTCGACGGTGTATTCGGCCGCCGACGCGTTGATGTCGAGGCCGAGGATCGCGATGCCGAACTGCCGCGCGTCATCGAGGATCAACCGCTTGGGATACATGCCGGGATCGTGGGTCAGCACCCCGGCGAGAAACGCCGCGGTGTGGTGCGCCTTCATCCACGCCGACTGGTAGGTCGGCAGCGCGAACGCGGCGGCATGTGCCTTGCAGAAACCGAACGAGCCGAACGCCTTGAGGATCTCCCACAACTTCATCGTGGTCTCAGCGTCGTAGCCGCGGGACAGCGCGGTGCCGCAGTACCAGACGCGCACCTCCTCGATGAGGTCAGGATTGCCGAGCGCACGGCGTACCTCGTCGGCCTCGGCGAGCGAGCAGCCGGTCGAGATCGACACGATCCGCAGGACCTGCTCGTGGAAGACGACCACCCCCCAGGTCTCCTCGAGTGCCGGCTGGAGACTCGGATGCGGGTACGTCGGCTGGTCCCAGCCCTGCCGCGCGCGCAGGAACGGACTCACCATGTCGCTCTTGACCGGTCCGGGACGGAACAGCGAGATGTCGATGATGAGGTCCTCGAACGTCTCCGGCGCGAACTTCCCGATCAGCTCGCGCTGACCGGGCGACTCGATCTGGAAGCAGCCCAGGGTGCGGGTCGACTGGATGAGCGCGAACGCCGCCGGGTCGTCGCGCGGGATGGCGTCGATGTCGACGCGCACCTGGTCGACCCGCTCGATCTCGGTCATCGCGTGCGCCATCGCAGACTGCAGCCGGATACCGAGCACGTCGAGTTTGAGCAGCCCGAGGTCCTCGACGTCGTCCTTGTTGAACTGGCTCATCGGAAAGCCGAGATAGCTCGCCTCGACGGGCGTGCGATCGAGCAGTGTCGGATCGGAGAGCAGTACGCCGGACGGGTGCAGTGCGATGTGTCGTGGCAGCCCGTCGAGGCGCTCGACGAGCTTGAACAGCAGGTCGAGCTGCCGGCTCTGCAAGCCGCTCGCGCGCAACTCCGGCAGGTCGGCGAGCGCAGCCCGCACCTGGTTGGCCCGGATGTGCGGAAACGCCTTCGCGATCGTGTCGATCTCCGGCGGCGGGAGACCGAGTGCGGCGCCCACATCGCGGATCGCATGCCGCGCGCGGTAGGTGTCGAGCATGCAGACACACACACATCGCTCGCCGCCGTACTGCTCGAGGATCGCTTGATAGATCTCGGTGCGGCGGGCCGACTCGACGTCGATGTCGATGTCGGGCAGCTCGCGGCGCAAGGGCGAGAGGAACCGCTCCATCAGCAGCCGGTAGCGGATCGGGTCGACGTCGGAGATCCCGAGCAGGTAGTTGACGAGACTGCCGGCTCCCGATCCGCGGGCGGCGACCCGCACACCGAGTGACTTGATCAGATCGACCACGTCGGCGACGGTCAGGAAGTACGTCGGGTAGCCGAGCGTCTCGATCATCCGCAGCTCGTCGTCGAGCCGGTCGGTGACCTCGCGCGTCACCGTGACCGCTCGCCGGCTGAGCCCCGCGACGCATCGCTCCCGCAGGTAGGCCGCCGGCTCGCGACCCGCGGGGACGCCGAGCTCGGGAAAGTGCAGCTGCCCGATGCCGAGGTCGACCGCGCAGCGTTCGGCGATCATCCGGCTGCGCGCGAGCAGATCACGCCGGCCCGAGTTGCCGGTGCCCGCGGACGACGCGAGCTCGTCGGCGATGAGTGCCATCTCCTTGCCGGACTTCAGATAACCCTCGGCGTTGACGCGGTCGATGTGCCGCGAGTCGAGCACCACCAGCCGGCGGGCGGCATCGAGTACGTCGGCGGCGGGGGCATCGGAGCGGTCCGCATACCGCACCGCGTTGGTCAGCACCGCCGGGACATCATTCTCGTCGGCAAAACCCAGCAGTCGCGCGGCCCGCGCCGCCTCACCAGGGCCGCGGTGATGAACGATCTCCATCATCAGGTCCTCGCGGGCGAATACCTGCTGCCAGCGCCGCAGCCGCGCGCCTGCGACATCGGGGCGGCGAGCAGCGACGGCACGGCCGACATCGGACTGCGGCCCGAGCAGCGCGATGACGTGGCCCGCGTAGTGCGTGATCTGCTCGATCGTCGCAATGGGCACGCCGCGTTCGCCGTCGAGGTGCACCGCGCTGATCAACCGGCACAACGCGGCCCAGCCCGCGCCGTCCTGCGCGAGCAGCGTGACGCGCGGATGGCCGTCGTCGAGCCACGCACCACCGCGCGCCGGATTGCGCCGGCCCACCTCAGGTGCGATTCCCCCGCGAAGTTGGCGCAGCTCGTGCGCAGTCGGAATAGCGGAGGGCAATCGCACCGCGAGGTCGACGCCGAAGACCGCGCGGATCCCGGCGGACTTGCAGGCTTTCGCGAACTTCACCGCGCCGTACGCGCCGTCGCGGTCGGTCATCGCGAGTGCGTCCATGCCGTGGTCGACCGCGCGCGTGACAAGTGCATCCGGCATCGACGCCCCGTAGCGCAGCGAGTAGCCCGACGCGACGTGCAGGTGCACGAATGGATCGGCCATCAGGTCGTCATGCAGGAGGTCGTCACGCAAGTCGTCATGGCGCGAGGAACAGGTGTGGCTGACTGGAGATGCCCAGCTTGGTCTCCACAACCGCGAGGAATGTCGTCGCGTCGCGCAACAGGTCGTCTGCCTCGCGGGTGGTGACCGAGCCCGGCAGGCCCGCCTCCGCAAGCGCGCGCTTGCGCGCACCAGCAGCGAAGAACTCGGCCCACTCGCCCAACTCGGGTGCCACCTGCACGAGCAATGTCCAGGCACTGAGCGGGCGCCCGCGGCGATTCCCGGACGCAGGTCTGGCCCGCGCGGCGAGCACCGCGGCCGCCGCGCGCAGGGCCGCCAGGTGCGCGGCGGCGTATCGCTCGGCGGAGGTGTTGGCGAGGTCGGCCTCGGTCAGACCACGGCGCGCCATCACCAGCAGCGTGTAGACGTTGGCGGAGATCGGGGCGCTCAGCGTTGCCACGGACATCGGAACTCCTAGTCGAGCGCGCACGCGAGGAACCACGCGCCGCGCGACCAGTCGAAGCACAGGTCATAGACCCCGAGTGATGCGGTGCGGCCGGCGCCCGCCTCGACCCGCCAGTAGTCACGTTCGGCGCCGATGTCGACCGGCGCGGCCACCGTGAGCGTCGGCGAGACGCGCCACCACCGACCGGACTCCGACCAGCGGGCGAGCACGGTGCGGACGACGTACAACTTGTCGCGCCACAGGAATTGGGTGGGATCAGCGTCACCGCGCTGCACCTGCACGGGGTCGGCGTACCTGCGGCTCATCGGGTGTCCTTCGCTCGTCGGACCGCTGCGCGGGCGCGCAGCGGAACGTCGGGGGAAGGCGACGAAATGGCGGCACCGGTCCGGGCAGGACGCTTCCCCACGTCCGGGCCCGGACCGATGACCATCCGAGTGGCTCGCGGCGGTCGAGGACCGCGAGCCGATCGGACGGACGCTTCCGCCGCGGGGATACGCTCCGCGAGAGCGCATCTCCGATTGTTCGAACATATGTTCGAACACTGAGAACAGTAAACCCCGGCACCGACACCACGTCAACGGGCGAGTAATTCTGTGGAGAACTCGAGGCAACCTCGACGCCGCGGCCGGGGCAAGTACAGCGGGAAACCGGCTCGTCAGTGGACTCGGCTACGGACGCTGTCTGAGCTCCGACCACGCGAACGGCAGCGTGACTGCCCCCCACGTGCGCATCGCCCGGCGTATCTCCTGACGCTCCGCGTGGGTGAAAGCCAGCCGCGGGGCGCCGGTGCCGTCATCGGACAGCAGGCGCAGAACCCGCCGCTTCCGGGCGCGCCGGAGTTCGCGCGCCTGGGTTGCGGTCATGACGTCAGCCGGGCTGGGTTGGTCTCCATGCTTCGGGAGAGGATGCAGGTCGGCGTTTGATACCTCTGACGCGAAAGGGGCTCTCGTGGAGATCTGGTTCAACCCGAGCTGCAGTAAGTGCCGCACGGCCAAGGGAATGCTCGATGACTCCGGTGCCGACTACACAGAGCGGCGCTACCTCGACGACCCGCCAACCGCGCAGGAGCTAGACGTGACCCTTGCCAAGCTCGGGCTGCAGCCATGGGACATCGCGCGCGTCGACGAGCCGGTCGCCAAGGAGATCGACCTGGCGAGCCTCGAGAAGGACCGCGAGAAGTGGATCGCCGTGCTCGCCGCGCACCCGATCCTCATCCAGCGGCCCATCATCGTCGGTGACGACGGCCGCGCCGTCGTCGGGCGCACCGAAGATGCGGTGCGTGCCATTCTCGGCGGATGACAGACTCGCAGGGTGACTGAACAACAAGCATTGACTGATGACGTACGCCGTGTGCTGGCCGTTGGCGCGCATCCTGACGACATCGACTTCGGTGCCTCCGCGACCGTTGCGCTCTGGTGCGAGCAGGGTTGGGAAGTGCACTACCTGCTGGTGACGTCCGGGCAGAAAGGCGTGCAGGACGTCGACCAGGACCCGGTCGAATTCGGCCTGTTGCGCCAGGACGAACAACGCGCGGCCGCTGACATCCTCGGCGTAGCGAGTGTGACTTTTCTCGACTACATGGACGCCGAGGTCGAGCTCACCCAGCAGCTGCGCAAGGACATCGCCCGTGAGTTCCGCCGGCGCCGGCCGCACCGGTTGCTCGCGATCAACCCGGAGATCCTGCCGACCGACTTCTTCGTCAACCATCCCGACCATCGCGCGGTCGGCACCGCGACGCTCGACATCACGATGACGGGCGGTACGACGGCCGCCATCTTCCCGGAGCTCATCCGCGAAGAGGGCCTGCAGCCGTGGCGCGACCTCGAGGAGACCTGGCTGATGGGACCGGGCGGCGGCTCGACGGTCGTCGACGTCACCTCGACGGTCGAGCGCAAGATCGAGGCACTGCGCGCGCATGCCAGCCAGACCACCGGCGCCAACGCGCGATGGGACGTCGAGAAGTTCATGCGGCAGCGGATGGCCGACCTCGGCGCGCAGCACGGCTACGAGTACGCCGAGTCGTTCCGCGTCATCAGCTACCGGCGCTGAGAGCGCTCGCCCAGCAGCGATCCCTGAACGGAGGCAGACACCGTGCGCACTGACCGGCGCGTTGGCGCCGCGGATCTGGCTACGGGAGTGCGGCTGCCCTACGTCGCGCAGGGAGAAACAAGTGGTATCCCGGTCGTCCTGCTGCATGCCTGGGCTGAGTCGCTGCGGTGCTTCGACCGGTTGTTGCCCCTGCTTGCGCCGACCATCCACGCGGTCGCCATGGACCAACGCGGCCACGGCGGCGCCGACAAGCCACCCGACGGGTACGCCCTCGCAGACTTCGCGGCCGACGTCGTGTCGTTCATGCAGGTTCTCGGCCTGCCGCCTGCGGTGCTCGTCGGGTCCTCGAGCGGCGGGTATGTGGCGCAACAGGTCGCTGTCGACTTCCCGGAGCGAGTCGCCGGCCTGCTACTGGTCGGGTCACCGCGCAGCCTGCACGGCAGGCTGCCCTTCGCCGACGAAGTGGAGACGCTGACCGACCCCGTCACGCGTGCGTGGGTCGAGGACTCGCTCACCTGGTTCCCCCGATTCCACGAGGTCCCGGATTGGTACGTCGCAGACCGCGTTGACGACGGGGTACTCATGCCTGCGCACGTCTGGGCGAAGGTGTTGGCCGGGCTGACCGACGCCGTCCCGCCCACCGACCGCGCAGCGATCACCGCTCCGACGCTGATCATCTGGGGTGAGCGCGACGAACTGCTCCCCCGGGCAGAACAAGAGGCCCTCGCGGCGTCGATCCCGGACTCGCGGCTCGTCGTCTACGACGCCACAGGGCACCTCGTGCTCTGGGAGCAGCCGGAACGCGTGGCCGCCGATCTGACGAGCTTCGTCGCGAGCCTCAGTTCGGCTTGATGTTCTGGTTGAGCCGGAAGAAGTTCGTCGGGTCGTACTTCGTCTTTAGCGCCTTCAACCGGTCGTACTTCGCGTCGCCGTATGCCTGCCGGACTCGGTCCTTTCCTTCCTCCATCAGAAAGTTCACGTAGACGCTCGTGTGGTGCGGTGCCAGCGCTGTCCAGAAGTCCCGCGCCCACTGGCGCGCTTCCTCGAAGCCGTCCTCGGTCATGCTGTTGCCGTTGATGTTGAACGTATGGCCTGCGGTCCGGCCGTTGAACGCGGTGGCCGCATCGTCCACCCGCGCGACAGCGCCGCCCATCTGCCACAGCGCAAGACTGCTGATCGGCGACCCGATGCGCATGCCGTGTTCGGCGACGATGTCGATGACCTCGTCGCTGAGTGCGGCGACGTCGCAGGAGCGCACGTAGTACCACCAGCCGGGCTTGAAGCCCGGGTCGAGCGATGCCTGATGCGCGACGAACGGCTTCGGCTGGCACAGGTCGAGCACCGGAGAGCCGAACGCCTTGAGCGGACGCACTACCCGCTCGCCCTCCTCGACGTCACCTGAGTGGCACGAGACGACCCCGATGATGCGTTCACCCACGAGTTCGGCCGGTACGCCGTCGAGTGCCGGCATCTTGCGCTCCACCACGATGGTCATCAGCTCATCCGGGCAGTCGGCAATCCAGTCGCGGTAGAAGCGCAAGACCTCGGGCGCATCCTGCATGCGCCAGAACACCGGACCAGCCACGACGTACGGCCCGACGGAGGCGAGCCGGAAGGTGAACTCGGTGACGATCCCGAAGTTGCCTCCGCCGCCACGGACTCCCCAGAACAGGTCGGCGTTCTCACTCTCGCTGGCGCGAATGCGATCGCCGGCGGCGGTGACCAGGTCGACCGACTCGAGATTGTCGATGGTGAGCCCATGCTTGCGGTGCAGCCAACCGATCCCACCGCCGAGGGTGAGCCCGGCCAAACCGGTGTGCGTGACGATCCCGGCCGGCACCGCACGGTCGACCGCCTGCGTGGCCGCGTCCAGCTCGCCGAGGAGTACGCCGGCCTGCGCGCTGACCGTCCGGCGTTCCGGGTCAATGCGGATTCCCTTCATCAGGGCGAAGTCGACGACCAGGCCGTCATCGCACACCGACAGGCCGGGAAAGCTGTGACCGCCGCCGCGCACCGCGACGATCAGCTCCCGGTCGGCCGCGAACCGCACGGCGGCGGCCACGTCGTCGACATCGGCGCAGCGCGCTATCACCGCGGGCCGCCGGTCGATCGACCCGTTCCACACTTTGCGCGCTTCGTCGTAGCCGTCGTCGGAGGGCGAGACCGCGACACCACGCAGCCGAAGCCGCAAGTCCGTCAACGCACCCTCATCCAGCGTCCGCTTCGCGGCAAGAGTCATCGGGGCCTCCTGAAGTGAGAGATTCCCACCGACCCGCCCGGCCGACAAGGGATGCCCATTGCCGGCGCGGGCGTCGGCGGTGTACGGGATACTCACCGGGTGACCGACGCGCTGACCGACCTTCTCGACGCTGTCGACCTGCGGCAGCGGATCCAGAAGGCGCTCGCCGAGTTCCTGTCCGAGCAGGTCGACGCCCTCGACGCGATCGGTGAAGAACTCGGACCTGTCGGCTCGGCGCTGCAGGAGTTCGTCCTCGACGGTGGCAAGCGGGTGCGGCCGGCCTTCTGCTACTGGGGCTGGCGCGGAGCCGGCGGTCCCGACCACGACGAAATCGTGACCGCGGCGAGCGCCCTCGAGCTCGTGCACGCCGGAGCGCTCATTCACGATGACGTCATGGACGCCTCCGACACGCGGCGCGGGCGCCCGGCGATTCACAAGCGCTTCGAGCAGCTGCACACGGACAGCGCCTGGCGGGGCGACGCGCGCGGCTTCGGTACGTCGGCAGCCATCCTGCTCGGCGACCTCTGCCTGATCTGGGCCGACCAGATGCTGCTCGCGTCGGGGCTGCCGGGCGAGGCGCTGGTCCGCGGGAGGCCGACGTTCGACCTCATGCAATCGGAGGTCATGGCCGGGCAGTACCTCGACGTACTCGAGCAGGCGCGCGGCACCGGCTCGGTCGAGAGCGCCCTGCGGGTCGCCAGGTACAAGACGGCGAAGTACACGATCGAACGACCCCTGCAGCTGGGCGCCGAGCTGGCCGGCGCGGGGCGATCGGTCATCACGGCCTACACGGAGTACGGCGTCCCGCTGGGCGAGGCGTTCCAGTTGCGCGACGACATCCTCGGCGTGTTCGGCGACCCGGCCGAGACGGGCAAACCGGCCGGCGACGATCTGCGCGAGGGCAAGCGAACGGTCCTCGCCGCGATGGTCGGCGAGCGCGCGGATGCCGGGCAATCGGCCGTGCTCGAGCGGTGCATCGGCGACCCGGACCTCGACGACGCCGGCGTGGCGGCGGTCCGCGAGATCATCGCGAGCACCGGCGTCCTCGCCGACGTCGAGCGGATGGTGGCCGAT
>JBDSAK010000517.1:0-5758 GCA_039922195.1 Mycobacteriales bacterium | reverse complement strand
CCACCTCTGTTGTCGGCTCGCCGGGTCAGCACCTGAGCGCTCCGCTACAGTCCGCTCCGAGGAGAGTGGGGCCATGCGCATCGCACTGTTCGCCACCTGCCTGGCCGACACCCTGTACCCGTCGGTCGCGCGGGCCACGGTGACCGTCCTGGAGCGGCTCGGCCACGAGGTGGTCTTCCCGGCCGGCCAGACCTGCTGCGGGCAGATGCACATCAACACCGGCTACCAGCGCGAGGCCATGCCACTGATCCGGCGGCACGTGAACGCGTTCGATGCCGCCGACGCGATCGTCGCGCCGTCCGGGTCGTGTGTCGGCTGCGCCCGGCACCAGCACGCCCTCGTCGCCCGGCGCGCTGGTGACGACGCTCTTGCCGACGCTGCCGCGGCAGTCGCGTCGCGGACGTACGAGCTGTCGGAGTTCCTCGTCGACGTCCTCGGCGTCGAGGACGTCGGTGCGTCGTACCCGCACCGGGTGACCTATCACCCGACCTGCCACTCGTTGCGGTTGCTGCACGTCGGCGACAAGCCGTTGCGGCTCTTGCGGCACGTGCGCGACATCGACCTCGTCGAGCTTCCTGACGCCGAGCAGTGCTGCGGTTTCGGCGGCACGTTCGCGATGAAGAACTCGGACACGTCGACAGCGATGCTCGCGGACAAGATGCGCAACATCGCCACCACCCAGGCCGACGTGTGCACGGCGGGCGACAGCTCCTGTCTCATGCACATCGGCGGCGGGCTGTCGCGGCTGCGAACCGCGGCGCGCACCGTGCACCTCGCCGAGATCCTCGCGTCGACGGCGCCGGCGTCATGACGTTTCTCGGCATGCCAGTGCACGCACCGCGCGGCGTCGGGCAGCTGCGCGGCGACGAGCCTTTCCCCGCTGCCGCGCGCACTGCACTCGCCAACACCCAGCTGCGCACCAACATGGGACGCGCCACCGCGACGATCCGGGCCAAGCGCGCTGCGGTCGTGGCCGAGGTCACGGACTGGGAGGAGTTGCGGGCGGCCGGGCGCGCGGTGAAGGCAGCAACGATGGCCGACCTCGACCGCTATCTCGTGCAGTTCGAGGATCGTGTCGTTGCCAACGGCGGCATGGTGCACTGGGCGCGGGACGCCAACGACGCGAACGCTCTCGTCACCGATCTGGTGAGGGCAACCGGCGCCGACGAGGTCGTGAAGGTCAAGTCGATGGCCACGCAGGAGATCGGGCTCAACGAGGCGCTCGAAGCCGCCGGTATCGCAGCGATCGAGACCGACCTCGCAGAGCTCATCGTGCAGCTGGGCCACGACAAGCCGTCGCACATCCTGGTGCCCGCGATCCATCGCAACCGGGCCGAGATTCGCGAGATCTTCCTGCGCGAGATGCCGGGCGTCGACCGCTCGCTCACCGACGACCCGCGGGTCCTCGCCATGGCCGCGCGCAAGCATCTGCGCCACAAGTTCCTGACCGCGAAGGTCGCGGTCAGCGGCGCGAACTTCGGCATCGCCGAGACCGGGACGCTGTCGGTGGTCGAGTCCGAAGGAAACGGCCGCATGTGCCTGACGCTGCCCCAGACGCTCATCACGGTGATGGGGATCGAGAAGGTCGTGCCGACCTGGCAGGACATGGAGATCTACCTGCAGCTCCTGGCGCGGTCGGCGACCGGTGAGCGGATGAACCCATACACATCGTTCTGGACCGGGGTACATCCCGGTGACGGGCCGCAGAGTTTTCACCTGGTGCTGCTCGACAACGGGCGGACGGCGACGCTCGCCGATCCGGCCGGCCGGGACGCGTTGCACTGCATCAGATGCAGCGCCTGCCTGAACGTCTGCCCGGTGTACGAGCGAACCGGCGGGCACGCGTACGGCTCGGTCTATCCCGGCCCGATCGGCGCGGTGCTGTCGCCGCAGCTCACCGGCATCGAGGACAACGCGTCGCTCCCCTACGCCTCGACGCTCTGCGGCGCCTGCTACGACGTATGCCCGGTGAAGATCGACATTCCGCAGATGCTCGTCCACCTGCGTGCGAAGCACGTCGAGACGGCGCGCGCGGACCGGCGTACGCCGACGCCGGAAGCCATCGCGATGCGCACCGCGGGCTGGCTCATGTCGTCGCCATGGCGGTGGCGGCTGACACAGCGGCTGTCGCGCGCCGGGCGGCTGCTCGGTCGCGGCGGCAGGATCCGCAGGTTGCCACCCCCGCTCTCGGCGTGGACGCGCAGCCGTGACCTGCCGGTGCCGCCCGCCGAGACGTTCCGCGAGTGGTGGGTGCGCAGTCACTCCGACTCGGGCGACGGTGGTGCGCAGTGACGGCGCGCGACGACGTACTCGCCCGGATTCGGTCAGCGCTCGCCGATGGCGCGCATCCGGCGGGCCCTATCGTGCGCGACTACAACACCGTCGGCAGCCGAGCACCCGGCGCGCCGGAACTCGTCGACCTGTTCGAGGAACGCCTGCTCGACTACCGGGCCTTCGTACGTCGCACGGATGCGGCCGGCGTACCGGCTGCGATCGCGGTGATCGTCGGCGACCGGGTTCCTGGCGGCGTGGTCGTCGCGCCCGCAGGGCTCGAGCCTGCGTGGATTGACGGCCTCGCCAGCGTCACCGACGACGGGACACTCACCACGGATCGACTCGATCAGATGGCGGCGGTGCTGACCGGTTGTTCCATCGCCATCGCCGAGACCGGGACGATCGTCCTCGACGGCTCAGCCGATCAGGGCCGACGCGCGATCAGCCTGGTCCCCGACCTGCACATCTGCGTCGTGCGCGCCGACCAGATCGTCGAGAATGTGCCTGACGCGCTGCGGCTGATCGAGCCCACCCGTCCGCTGACGTTCATCAGCGGCGGCTCGGCGACCAGCGACATCGAGCTGCAACGCGTCGAAGGAGTGCACGGCCCACGCACCCTCGAAGTCGTCATCGTCCTCCACTAGGTCCCAGCGGGGAGCCGGCGGCCGCCTTCGCGCCGCCAGGTCGGAATCAGCCGCCGTATGCCGCGTTCCACCAGTCGGTCCATTCGACTTGCACAGCGGCGAAGGCAGCGCCGTCCACCCCGTAGATCGTCAGCACCGCCATGCCGCCGCCGTGCGGCCGCCGCTCCGAGGCGGGTTGCCGGCCGATCACCAGCAGGCCGTCCCCCCACTGCTCGACCGTCAGCCCGACCTGATTGTCGGACCTGAACCACACCTCACCTGACATCAAGCCGGCCGGCGTCTGCGCCTCGTACTTGTCGCCAACCGGCGTTGCTGCAGCCTCTGCAAATCCCAGCGATTCAATGACATCGGGTCCGGTGGCGGTTGGCTCACCGGAGAAGAACAGCGTTCGCCGGTCAACGCCGTGGTGTCGTTCGACGGCAAACCGCAGCTGCTGGAGGAAGGTCGTCCAGCCCTCGGTAATGTCCTCGTAGAAGGCCTCCCATTCGGACTCTCCGGTCCGGGGCGCCCTGGTCAGGCGCACAACGGTGCGCTCGCCGTCCTCCGAGAGAACGAAGACGTCGCCGCCCTGCACTTCGAGGGTGCGCTGGTCCGCCGACTCGACCGCGTCGTCGAAGTAGATGACGTCAATCTCACGGTCGAGTCCGCCATCGGACTCGAAGTGCCACCCATGCCAGCGCCGCAGCTGGTCACGGTCACGCAATGCGTGCCACACAGCATCGACCGGCGCGCCGATGGTGACCTCGACGTACCCGGGTTCCTCCGACGTCATCTATTGCCGCCCGTCCCTACTGGCTCGTTCGCGCGGGCGTGGGGTGGGTGGCGGTCACCATCCGGTAAGGCCGACCGCCGGCGGTGTCGAAGCGGACGAGCAGACCGGCAATTGCCGCGGCGAAAGCGTCAGCGAATTCGTGTACGTCGTCGGGGCCGGCGAAGCGAACCTGCGTCTCGACCGTGAACGTCAGCAACCTGGTGCCACGGCTCTCCGCTGCCGTCTGCATCCGGGCGACATCGCGCACGGTTTCCGCAGCCATCTGCACGAGGTGTTCGGAGGCGAAACGATCGGCGATCGCGACGAACGGCGCGTCGTCCGCTTCATCCATGATCGATGGGTCAACGACGAACGAGTCGGACGTCGCCTGCATGATCCGCTCGACGCAACCACGCCGCTGGCGTTCTTCGACGAGCCGGATGAGCCCGGCGTCCTCCAGCGCCCGGAGGTGATAGTTGACGCGTTGCCGGGGCAGCTGCAGAACTGCCGCGAGCTGAGTCGCCGAGGAGGGCTGGCGCAACAGCCTAAGCAGCTCCCGGCGAGGCGGCGCGAGCGCCGCAAGCACCGCCGTCGAGTCTTCCAGCAGGGTAATGGCGGTCGCCGACATGCGGTCATCGTGCCATTTGACAATAAAATCTGTCAATAAACGTGAGCCGCTTTCCTGCGATACCGAGGTCGCGGAAACGACGAAACGCCCGGCGTACCGGGCGTTTCGTCGAAGTCCGCGCTGTGCTGGGCTAGCCCTCGGCTGTGCCGGCCGTCATCTCGGCGGGCGGGGCATCCGGGACGATGCCCGGCTTGTCCTCGCCGCGGAAGGTGAACTTGGCTTCCTCACCCTCGCCCTCGACGTCGACGACGACGATCTGCCCGGGGCCGATTTCCTTGTACAGGATCTTCTCCGAGAGCAGGTCCTCGATCTCCCGCTGAATGGTGCGGCGCAGCGGCCGCGCACCGAGCACGGGGTCGTACCCACGCTTGGCGAGCAGCGCCTTGGCGGCACCGGTCAGCTCGATGGACATGTCCTTGTTCTTCAGCGCCGCGTCGACCCGGGCAAGCATGAAGTCGACGATCGTGACGATCTCTTCCTCGGACAGCTGGTGGAAGACGACGATGTCGTCGACGCGGTTGAGGAACTCGGGCCGGAAGTGCTGCTTGAGCTCTTCCTGCACCTTCTGCTTCATCCGCTCGTAGTCGACCTTCTTGTCGCCGCCCTTGCTGAAACCGAGGGACAGCCCCTTGGCGATGTCCCGCGTACCAAGGTTGGTGGTCATGATGATCACGGTGTTCTTGAAGTCGACGACGCGGCCCTGCGAGTCGGTGAGCCGGCCGTCCTCGAGCACCTGCAGCAGCGTGTTGAAGACGTCCGGGTGGGCCTTCTCGACCTCGTCGAAGAGCACCACGGAGAACGGCTTGCGGCGCACCCGCTCGGTGAGCTGGCCGCCCTCTTCGTAGCCGACGTAGCCGGGAGGGGAACCGACGAGACGCGAGACCGTGTGCTTCTCCATGAACTCGCTCATGTCGAGCTGAATCAGCGAGTCCTCGTCGCCGAAAAGGAACTCGGCGAGCGTCTTGGAGAGCTCGGTCTTACCGACACCTGACGGGCCGGCGAAGATGAACGAACCACCGGGACGCTTCGGATCCTTGAGGCCTGCACGGGTACGCCGGATTGCCTGCGAGACCGCCTTGATCGCCTGCTCCTGGCCGACGATGCGGTGGTGCAGCTCGTCTTCCATCCGGAGCAGCCGGGCGGTTTCGGCTTCGGTGAGCTTGAAGACCGGTATGCCAGTCCAGGTGGCCAGCACCTCGGCGATCTCCTCGTCGCCCACCTCGGCGACGACGTCCATGTCGCCGGCCTTCCACTCCTTCTCGCGCTGCGCCTTCTCGCCGAGCAGCGTCTTCTCCTTGTCACGCAGTGACGCGGCCTTTTCGAAGTCCTGCGCATCGATCGCGGACTCCTTGTCGCGGCGTACGCCGGCGATGCGCTCGTCGAATTCGCGCAGGTCCGGCGGCGCGGTCATCCGACGGATGCGCATCCGCGAGCCGGCCTCGTCGATCAGGTCGATCGCCT
>JBDSAK010000516.1:0-3623 GCA_039922195.1 Mycobacteriales bacterium | reverse complement strand
GATCGCAAACGACTGCGTGACGACCGCCGCCGGCAGCCAATTGCCATCCCCCGCCTGGCTCGCGGTGATCGAGCAGGTTCCAGTGCTCATCAGTGCCACGGTCGCAGGCGCAAGATTGGAGCCGGAGATCGCGCAGCTTCCCGAAGCGGCAAAGCTCACTGCGAGCCCGGACGGTACCGCTGTGGCCGAGACGGTAATTTGCGTAGCCGGACCGGTGTAGGTCTGGTCGCTGATCGGTGCGAACGTGATCGACTGCGATCCTTTGCCGATGGTGGTGGACGCCGTCAGAGAAACCGCGGCAGCGTATTTCGAACTTCCCGCCTGGTCCGCCTGGATCGTGCACAGGCCGGCGGCGAGCATCGTAACCGTGCTGCCGGCGACCGTGCACGTCCCGGTCGTTATCGAAGTGAAGCTCGCTACCAGGCCCGAGGTCGTCGTCGCGGACACCGTGAAGGTGCCAAGCGTCGTGAAGATAGGGGTCGCGGGATTGAATGAGATCGCGGTGATGCTTTGCGCCGCCGGCTTCACCGTGAAGGTCTGCAGCACGGGGGGCGCCGGGTCGTAGAACCCATTACCCGCCTGGTTCGCCGCGATGGTGCAGGGGCCGCCATCGACGAGGTGCACGGTGGCGCCGTTCGTTCCCGAGGTGGTGCAGACCGATGTCGTCTGTGATGAGAAGGTGGCGGGATTGCCGGACGCGCCGCCGCTCGCGGCGACGTTGAAGTCCGGATCGCCCCAAGTCTTGTCCGGCAGCGGGGCGAAGGTGATCGCCTGCGCGCCTTTCACGATCGTCACGGTGGCGGTCACCTCCACGGCCGTGGTGGTGGTAGTCGCCCCGACCGAGGCGACAATCTGGCAGGTTCCGGGGGACACCGCGGTCAGGGTGTACGTGGGGCCTGTTCCGGAGAGGGTACAGAACCCGCTGGACGCGGGGGAAAGCTTGACGGTTACGGACTCGCCGGTGCCACTCGCGACCGTGAAGGTAACCGAGCCCGGGTAAGGAAGCGTGCTGGGTAGCCCCCCATTGCTGAAGGTAATCGACTGCGCTGCGATGGTGAGGGTGCCGGTCCCCGTCGCGCCGGTGTACGTGGCGTTGCCGGCGAAGGTCGCCGTCAGGGTGTACGTGCCCGCCGGCAGTCCCGTCGGCGGCAACGGCGCGCGCCCGAGGTAGTCGGTGATCGCGACGATCGTCTTGGTGCCATTCGTACCCGACACCACGAACGTCACGGCCTCCTGTATCAGGGCCTGCTGCTGACCCGTCCCCAGGCTGGCGATGAGTTGCGCGCCGACCGTGGCGGCACCGATCGACAGCGACACCGTCGCGAGGTTCGTCTGGGCCTTGGCGATCGCAATCTCGACAGCTGCCGTCGCCGAGCTTGCCTGGAAGTTCTCGTCGCCGCCGAAGGAGGCGATCACCGGATAGTTGCCCGGCACCGAGACGAGCGGGACCTTGGCCATGACCTTGCCGAACGCGTCCGTCAGGCCCGCCCTGGCGGCGCCGCCGATGCTCACGATGACGTTTTTGCCGGCCAGCGCGCTGCCGCCGCTGGCGAGGGCGACGGTCACGTCCGCGGTGCCGCCAAACGTGCCGATGGACGGCGCGGACACGATCGTCGTCGCGGTCGGCGTCTCGCCAAGCCCGCCGACCTGGTAGTACGCTCCGCGGTTGTCGTCGAGGGTCACGAGCCCCGTGCCGCTCGCTGCCTGGATGATGTAGCGCAGCCCCGCGACGTCGGGCATGGTGACTTTCCAACGGCGTGAGTCGCTGATGCCCCCGCAGGCAACCGGGAGCGGCGTGGCGGCCGTCGCCACGCACTGTGCCAGCGGTACGGACGTCCATGCATTGAGCCCGGCGCCCGTGTAGGTGATCCACGTCTCGTAGATCGAGGCCTTCGGGTCGCCGACGACCTGGGCGCTGAACGTCGTCGTCCCGCCGCTGGAGAGGGCGAGAACGCTGACGATCGACGGTGCGTCCGAGAGGGCGACGCTGCCGAGATTGCCGCTGTAGTAGAGGCGAAGGCCCATGTTGCCGAACGCCCGGCGCGTGCTGGTGCCGCGGGCGATGTCCTCGGCGCGATGCTGGACGGGCGTGACCAGGAGGCTGGTCGACCCGTTGCCGGCCAGTGCCCCGGAGTAATTGATCGACCACGGGCGCATCGGATAGAACACCGGTGAGACGAAGGGGACGTGCACGCCGCGCAGCTCGGTGGTGGGCGCGCCGGTGAGGGGGATAGTCGTCGTGTCGGAGAACGTACCCCCGGTAAAGCCTACACCCCGCAACACGGTCTTGCCGGCTGGAGCTGGCGGGTCGATTGGGGTCACGTTGACTGCGATGAGCGGCAACACCGGCTCGGCCGGGTTCGATATGGTTGCCCCGGCAAGACCGTCTGTGAGCCAGGTTGCATTGGTGGTGACCCAGGTCGGCGGGACGCTGCTCGTGTTGGTGTACTGCCTGAGCTCCAGGAGGTGCTCGACCAAAGTAGTGGGAGAAACGGTGATCTCCGCGGTTCTCAAGCCCAAGCTGTTGGCAGGTCCCGACGGGACGAGCTGGGGCGAGATAGTGGGCCCTGGCGGGACCACCGCCCCGCGGCCGCTGGGCATATTGATGCCGAGCATCGGCAGCCCGAAAAGGGTCGCCTCGAGAAAGGCCTTCTCGTGGATGCCGCGCATGTCGGGGGTCGCGGCCAGGTAATCGAGCTTCGCCTTGACCAGCGCCTCCCCCACCTTGACGTCCGTGCCACTGTCGCCGGCGCGCAGCTGCCGCGCGAAGTTAGCGTACAGGCGCTCGCTGTACTCGAGGAACTCGGTGTCCCCGTACTGGTAGCCGGTGCCGGCGATCAGAGTGGCCTTCTTCTGGGCGAAGGCCTGCACCCAGTCGAGCGGCAGGGTCACCCCGTCGAGCTTGTCGGCGTCGACCAGGTTGTAGCCGGAGTGACAGCCCGCGCTCCAGACCAGGGCATTGGTCAGGTCGACCTGGGAAGCCGCGAGATCGGTAGTAATGAGGCTCGTGGCGAAGTCGGCGGCGAGCGCGCTGTTGGCGCTGAAGTGGCCGGCGAGGAACACAAGGTCGTGGCGGCTGCCGAGCAGCGCCTGGCCGAGGGCCGTGGCCGTCCACGAGCGGGGATCCTCCGGCGAGATGCCGCTCTCGGTGATGAGCTTGTCGGGCTGATAACCGTTGCCGATGCCGCTCGCGAGTTCGTCGTTGACGGCATGAGCCGCATCGGCCAGGAAGTCGTAGCCGGTAACCAGGGCGGTGCGTGGCGACACCACGCCATTGCTGGTGTACGAGGTGTTGGTCAGGAATGCGTCGATCATGCCGGCGATCTCGCCGACCGTCTCGACCAGCCGGCCGACGGCGAGGCCGGGCACGGGGAGAGTGCTCGTGCGGAGGGATATCTGGGTGCTCGAGCCATAGGCGTCCTGGCTCAGAACGTAATCATTGCGCAGGCTCGCCTCGGAGGCCGACGTGCTGAGGACCGGTGGCACGTAGCCCGATTCCTGGCCGAGGAGGCTCTGGTCGGGGTAGCGGAAGAACGGAATGGCGTTGTCGTTGCCGGCGATGACCACGTACTTGAGGCCGGGATTCGCGCCGCGGTACGCGTCGACGATCCCCTTGATCTCCT
>JBDSAK010000515.1:0-2836 GCA_039922195.1 Mycobacteriales bacterium | reverse complement strand
TCCGAAGGCGAAATGTTGCATCTCGCGCCGCCAACCTCGGCAGCCAGTACTCTGCGCGGGTAAGGGGGAACCTTCGCCTGGCTGGGGGGTCTTCAGGGTCAGGCGTCGCGAGTTTGCGGGCCATCCTCTGCACCGCGTGGCGAGCCGCGCGAAAGGAACGCGCCATGATGCGCCCGCGCCGGACATTGCTCGGCATTCTGCTAGCCCCGGCCCTCGTCGCGACGTGGGTTGCGGTCGCGCCGGCGCGCGCAACGCCCGCCGCGCCGGAACTGCTGTTCGTGCGGACGACGGCGGGCAGCGAAGGCGGGACGATCTACCGGATGCCGGTCGGCGGGGGCGCGGCGACGCCCTTCCTGGTGCGCGTGAAGTGCCCTTGCCCCGGCACCGACTACGACCCGGCGACGAACACCAGCGTCGAGCCGCTGCGCAACGCTATGGATCCAGTGGTCGCGCCGGACGGCTCGCAGCTCCGATACATCCAACGCAGCACCAACTGGTTGACGGTCGCGTACCTCGGTACCCCGGCAGAGTTGACGGCTTTCGGGCAAGCGCTCGCGGCGCCAGCCTGGTCGCCGGACAGTCTTACGGTGGCGTTCTCCAAAGCGCGTAACACAGCGACGGGCGTGACCCGTGACGTGTGGACCATCCCGGCGAACTCGTGGAGCGACAGCATCCATACCGCGAACGCGACGTCATTTTCCTACTCACCCTCTGGTGCGCAGATCGCCTTCGTCCGACTCGGCGCCACCGGCCTGAGTACCGGCCTGTGGATCATGAACGCTGACGGAACAGGAGCCGCGCAGGTAGCAGTCCCGACTGCACCGGCCGACCCGCAGTGGTCGCCGGACGGCTCGACGATCGCGTACGTCGAGTCGTCCACGTCGGAGATTTACACCGTGCCGCCGGCTGGCGGCGTACCGACAAAGATTGCCGACGGCGTGGACCCCCAGCCCGCACTGTCGTGCCGGTTGACGATCCGCATCCGGCACTCGTGTTCTCGTCTGGTTGGACCTCGCGGCGCTCGCCTGGCCACTGGAGCGGAACCGACCATGTGACGACGAATCCGGGGAGCACGATGTCAGTGCGCAGCTCGGTGAGCGGCTTCGTCGTCATCGGGACTACCGGCCCAGCCGGAGGGATGATCAACGTCTACGTCGACGGCGTCCTCATCAAGCGGGTCAACACCTACTCGGCCGTCACTCGCGTCCGACAGCAGCTGTTCGTCAGCAACCTGCTCGCTGCCAACCGCTTGCGTACCTTGAGGCTGGTCGCCGCGCGAGTCGGGCCGCGCACCCGAATCGTGGTGGACGCGATCGCGCTCGTGCGCTGAAGGCGTAGGCTCGGCGGCGTACACCTGATATGCGGGAGCTCGGGCGACCGGGCTGAGAGGGCGGCTATCTCCGTGGCGCCGCCGACCGCCTGAACCTGTCCGGGTAATGCCGGCGTAGGGAGCGCACCGATGACCACGACCGAGCCTGATGTCAGCCTGAGCGCGAGCCGCAAGACCTACCTGCAGGGGTCGCGACCAGACGTGCGCGTGCCGATGCGCGAGGTCTCGCTCACCAACGGCAATTCGATCGTTCTCTACGACACGAGTGGTCCCTACACGGACGCATCCGTGACAACCGACATTCGCCGGGGATTGCCCGCGCTGCGCGCGGCGTGGATCCGCGAGCGCGGCGATGTCGAGGAGTACGACGGCCGCGAGCCTCGTCCGATCGACGACGGTGGCAAGGATGGCGACGCCCGCAACCTCAACGACGTCTTCGACCTCGGCGGCCGGAAGCCCTTGCGGGCCAAGGACTCCTCGAAGCCTGTCACGCAGATGTACTACGCGAGGCAGGGTGTCGTGACGCCCGAGATGGAGTACATCGCCCTGCGCGAAGGGATGTCGCCGGACTTCGTTCGCGACGAGGTCGCCCGGGGCCGCGCGATCATCCCGGTCAACATCAACCACCCGGAGAGCGAGCCGATGATCATCGGCCGCAACTTCCTGGTGAAGATCAACGCCAACATCGGCAAC
Source organism: Mycobacteriales bacterium (assembly GCA_039922195.1). Classification (GTDB taxonomy): domain Bacteria; phylum Actinomycetota; class Actinomycetes; order BP-191; family BP-191; genus JBDTYE01. Next base: position 813 of record JBDSAK010000515.1, on the reverse strand, counting down.
AGCGCGGTCGCCTCATCCATCGAGGAGGAGGTCGACAAGATGACGTGGGCCACCCGCTGGGGTGGCGACACCGTCATGGATCTCTCGACCGGTCGCAACATCCACAGCACCCGCGAGTGGATCATGCGCAACTCACCCGTCCCCATTGGCACGGTGCCGATCTACCAGGCGCTGGAGAAGGTCAACGGCAAGGCCGCCGACCTCACCTGGGAGATCTACCGCGACACCCTCGTCGAGCAGTGCGAGCAGGGGGTCGACTACTTCACCGTGCACGCCGGCGTACGGCTTGCCTATGTCCCGATGACCGCGAAGCGCAAGACCGGAATCGTCTCGCGCGGCGGCTCGATCATGGCGGCGTGGTGTCTCGCGCACCACCAGGAGAGCTTCCTCTACACGCACTTCGAGGACATCTGCGAGCTGCTCAAGCAGTACGACGTCGCGTTCAGTCTCGGTGACGGGTTGCGGCCGGGCTGCATTGCCGATGCCAACGACGAGGCGCAGCTCGCCGAGCTGGCGACGCTCGGCGAACTCACCGAGATCGCCTGGCGGCACGACGTACAGACGATGATCGAGGGACCCGGGCACGTCCCGATGAACAAGATCAAAGAGAACATGGATCTGCAGCTCGAGCTGTGCCACGAGGCGCCGTTCTACACCCTCGGCCCGCTGACCACGGACATCGCTCCCGGCTACGACCACATCACCTCGGCCATCGGCGCGGCCATGGCCGGCTGGTACGGCACGGCGATGCTTTGCTATGTGACTCCGAAAGAGCACCTCGGATTGCCCAACGCTGAAGACGTGCGAAACGGG
>JBDSAK010000514.1:0-3940 GCA_039922195.1 Mycobacteriales bacterium | reverse complement strand
GAGAGTTTTGGCCGATTGAGCGTGGGCGATTCACGGTCAGAAGTCATTTCGCGGGGGCGGGGGTGGGAGGCTTAGGCTCGCTCCTCGTGGACGGACGCCGGCAGCATTCAGTTCCGCGCGTCGTCTGGGTAGTTGCGGCGGTCGCCGCGGTCGGATTGTGCCTGCCGCTGCTCTGGCACCAGATTCACGCCCAGCCGCCGAATCGGCTCGTCGACCTCGAGGTCTACCGCGATGCCGGGGAGTCGGTGCGGATCGGTCGCGATGTGTACCAACACCGAACGCCGCTTCCGCAAGCGCTCGCCTTCACCTATCCACCGTTCGCCGCGCTGCTCTCCCTGCCGCTCGCGCTGGCCTCGTTCACGACGGCCGCCTGGGCCTGGGAGGTCGTCAGCCTGCTGCTCTTGATCTGGCTCGTCGCGTTCTGCTTCCGGCCGCTGGTCCCGGTATGGCGCGCGTGGCTGGACCCGAAGATCGGTACGGCGCGAGCAGCGTGGGCGACTGCCCTCCTGGCGCCGATGGTGTTGCCGGCCATCGCCTGGCTGGAGCCGGTGCGTACGACGTTCCGGTTCGGTCAGGTCAACGTCCTCATCGCTGCGCTCGTCGTCGCCGACTGCTGCACGGCGTTCACCAGGTGGCCGCGCGGGATGCTCATTGGTGTCGCCGCCGCGATCAAGCTGACTCCTGGGCTGTTCATTCCCTACCTGTGGCTCAGCGGTCGTCGCCGCGCGGCGTACGTCGCGACGGCTACGTTCGTCGGCTGCCAACTACTGGCCGCGGCGGTCGTCCCCGACGACTCGAAGCAGTACTGGACCGACGCGCTGTTCAACTCCGAGCGGCTGGGGTCCAACGCGGCAACAGCGAATGTCGCGATCCGGGGTGCCCTGCTGCGGCTGCACCTGCCGCACCCCATCTTCATCGGACTCGTGGTCATCGGCGTGTTGGCGTTCCTGGTCATCGGCATGTCCCGCGCTCTGCTCGCGTCGAAGGCCGGGGCCGAGTTGGCCGGCGTCGCGTTGGTGGGGTTGACGTCGGTAGCTGTGTCGCCGGTGTCCTGGGATCACCACCTCATCTGGCTCGTGCCGGCGTTCGCGTTGCTGCTGGCCGATCCCTGGCGACCGCGCAGACTGCTCGCGGCGGCGGCGGCCGGCGCGCTGTTCTATACCCGGATTCCCTGGACGGCGGCGCGGCTGCTGCGCAGCACGGAAGGAATCGCGGACGCGTGGTGGCGGACGTTGAACCTGTCTTTCACGATCGCGGTTCTGATCCTGGTCGTCGCGCTGCCACTGAAGTCCCTCACCCAACTTTCGCGGCCATGGGGCACCCGCAGCCGGCCACTGTGACGGCATTTGGCTGATTCATCTGCACCCGTGCGAGCGGTAGAGTTGCCATTTGTTGCGCCACAGGGGTGATTTTCGGCCGATACGACCTCGGCTCGGGGATTTTCAGCGCACCATCGTGCGACAGCGTGCCAAAGGTCGCGTACGTCGCGTTACGCCGTGTCACACCGTGGGGGGGTTCCGTGCTTCGCTTGATCCTGCCTATTCGGCTGCTCGGAACCGAGCCGCGCCCCGATGAAACCGACGATGCACTCGGGCATTGGGTCAAGGTCGCGAGCTCGTCGCTCGATCCCTGCCTCGTTCTCGACGAGCAGTTCCGGGTCGCCGGCGTGTCCTGGGCCGCGGCGCAGCTGATCGGCGAGCCGGCGGACGGCATCCTCGGCCGCAACCTCGTCGACGACGTCCTGCGGGTTGTCGATTTCACCGAAGCCGCGGGTTCGGGTGACGCGTATGCGCGCGGCATCCCGCCGGTCGCCGCGCTGCGCGACAACCACCTGAGCCGCGGGCTGCTCCGCTTGCTCCGACCGACCGGCGATCGCATCACTCTGGACGCCGTTGCTGCGCCGATCCACGGCGAGCGCGAGCGCGTCGTCGGCTCGATCACCTTCTTCGCGTCGCTCTAATCGTCGCGACCTGCGGCTTCGAGTAGTCCTCGTCCGGCGCTTCGGGCACCCGGTTGATGGGCCGCACGATCGCCATCGGGGCGAGCACGCCGCGCCGCGGGCCCGACCACGGGGCAGGTACGGCGTCGACCGAGTCCGCAAGCCGGTAGGCCAGGTCTTCGTAGTTGACGCGCCAGCCCCGGAAATGCGGCCAGGCTTCTTCGGGGCTGCGCTCGAATTCGAAGCCTGATTTCTGCAACCGCTCGACGCCGACGAGGAAATCGTCGTACGTCAGGGCAATCGGCGCGTCCGGGCGGGGATCCGCATCGAACTCCATGTTGATCGACGATCCGATGTCGCGCAGCGCGGTGAAGCCCATGCGCAACGTCAGGCGGGCTTCGGAGGGTGCGGTGGACGGGCACAGGGCCAGATAGAGGGCAGCGGAGTCGAGTACGGCGAGCAGGCCGACGGTCCACGAGCGCAGCGGGTGAGGGGACCGGAACCAGATGAGGACCTTGTAGTTGCTGTGGCTCTCGGCGACGTCCGCCGCCCACGTCTCCCAGTCGTCGTACATCGACGCGATGTTGTCGATCGTTCCGATGGCGTGATGCCGGGCGAGGATCTCCGGCCCCCAGGCCGGCTCGCCGGCGCGACTCTGCAGCCGCGTCACGAGGGTCTCCCGCCGGTTGAACGCGGCGTAGAGCGTCGGCAGGTAGCCGATCTGAAGCGCGACGACGATGAGGCCGGACGCCGCTGCGGCGAATCCGACCACGGTCGCGGCAGCGGTGTCTGTGGTCGCAAACCCGAGGGTCAGCAGCGACGAGCCGCCCTCGCGCAGCGCGCCGCCGAAGCTGCCCGCGAGAGGCCACACGATCAAGCCGTAACCAACTCCGAGCAATAGCATCCAGCCGATCAGTTGCACGAGGACCGCCGTCGGCGCCTGGATGGCCCTGATCCGGTCGCGCTTCAGGTAGTCGTCGGGGTGGCGGCCGGCCAGCCAGTGGAACGGGCGCATCGCCAGCCGGGCCAACACGTACGTCAGCCGTGACGTGAGCCCGCGCGGCACGACGAGCGTGCGGAAGACGCTGTCGAGCGTGGTGACGACGATGACGAGACCGACGGCAGCGGCGGCCCAGCGCAGTATGTTCACCCGCTACCTCCTCGCCCGATGCGTTGACACAACTACGCGCGCGCCGAGTCCGGCATTCCCGCGGCCAGTGCGGCGGCGTGCGCGAGAACCGACTTCGCGGGGACCCCGAGCACCGCCGCGGCGGCGACCACGTCGTCGTACTCCGGCACGGCGTTGACCCGGTCTTCGCCGATGCGGGCGACTTTGACCCGGACCTCGACGCCCGGCGCGAGAGACACGGTCACGATCTCGCGGTCGAGCGCTCGCTTGCTGACCGCATGCTCGCGGACGCCGATCGTCGACGTGTGCCGGAAGAGAAGGTCGCGTAGGGCGGGAGTTCGGTCGTCGCCGCAGAGAACGCTGACCGTCACGGCCGGCCGCCCCTTCTTCATCTGGATGGGGGTGAGCCACGCGTCGCTTGCGCCCGCCGCCATCAGCGCCTCGATGACCGTGGGCCAGAGGCGCGGATCGAGATCGTCGACGTTCGCCTCGATGACCGTCGCCGGTGTCACCGATGACTCAGCGCGGTCCTGCTCGCCGACGACGAGCCGGAGCACGTTCGGGAGTTCAGCGAGATCACGGCCGCCCGCGCCGACTCCGACACGCTCGACAACCATCGCCGGCATGTCGCCCCACCGGCTCACGGTGGCCGCGAGGATCGCGGCTCCAGTCGGCGTACAGAGCTCATGCGGTACGCCGCCGGTGTGCACCGGGACGCCGATGAGCAGCTCGAGTACGGCGGGCGCCGGAATCGGCACGACGCCGTGCTCGCCGCGGCTCATCCCCAGTCCGGTCGCGACACTCGACGCGCTGACCAGGTCGAGGCCGAGGTAGTGGATGCCCGCCGCCGCGCCGACGACATCGGCGAGCGC
>JBDSAK010000513.1:0-3183 GCA_039922195.1 Mycobacteriales bacterium | reverse complement strand
CACCGGCGACACGCAGTACCCGCTCAACTTTCTGGAGGTGAAAATGCGCGGGCAGGACTCGCGGTGGCCCTCGTGAACCAGCCGCCGCTCCTCCTCGCCGACGAACCAACCGGCGAGCTCGATCTCGAATCGGAACAGGTGGTGCTCGGGATCATGCGCCGACATGCCGACGACGGCGCCGGTGTACTCGTCGTCACCCACAGCACCCGCGTGGAGGAGGCCGCCGACCGTGTCGTGCACCTCCTCGACGGGCGTGCGGTCTCGTGAGCACGGACATGCTCGTATCCCTGGACCGGGTCTCGCTCGACTACGGCTCAGGAACGCGGACCGTGCATGCGGTCACGGATGTCACAGCGCGGGTCAGCCGTGGCGCCACCATCGCGGTGACCGGGCCTTCCGGCTCGGGCAAGTCGTCGCTGCTACACCTGATGGCCGGATTGGAGGCACCGACCTCGGGGACGGTGAGCTGGCCCGCTTTCGGCATCTCGCCGCACGCTGATCCGGCACGCGCCGGCGTGGTATTCCAGGCCCCGAGCCTCGTTCCCACCCTCGACGTCATCGAGAACATCGCGCTGCCTCTGGTGGTCGCCGGCGCGACAGACGCGGACGCGCGAGATCGCTCGCGGGAGGCCCTCTCGTTGCTCGACCTGGCGTGGCTCGGTGACCAGCTGCCCGACACGCTGTCAGGTGGCCAGGCGCAACGAGCCGCGCTGGCCCGCATCCTCGCCTTGCGCGCACCTCTGCTGCTGGCCGACGAACCGACCGGCCAACTCGACTCGGAAACCGGAGCGGCCGTGCTCGATCTCATGTTCCGCGTCGCACACGAGATCGGCGCTGCTCTCGTCGTAAGCACCCACGACCGGTCAGTCGCCGGTCGCTTCGACATGGAATGGACGATGACGGCCGGAAAGCTCGAGGACTCGGTGGCGCGCGGATGATCGGCTCCTGGGTCGCCTCGTCGGTGCGTCGACGTCCGGCGCAGTTCCTGGTCACCTCGCTGGGCATCGCCGTCGCGGTGGCGCTGCTGGCTTGTCTCGGCGCCTTCATCGCCGTCGCACAGCAGACCATGACGGCACGCGCTGCCTCGAACGTCTCCGTCGACTGGCAGGTCGAACTGGCTCAAGGAACCGATACGGCGACCGCGATCGCGACCGTGCAGTCCGCTCCGGCCGTGACGGAGGTGCGGCCGATTGGCTACGCCCGCGTCGACTCCCTGTCGGCCACAACGGGCGGCACCACGCAGCAGACCGGTGCCGGGGTCGTCCTCGGCATCCCGAGCGACTATGCGACGACTTTCCCCGGCGAGATCCGCCTGCTCACCGGCACTGCTGAGGGCGGGCTCGTGGCGCAGCAGACCGCCGCCAACCTGCACGTCGTGCCTGGCGACACTGTGACGATGACGATCGCCGGACAACCGCAGACCGTCACCGTCAGCGGCGTCGTCGAACTGCCGCAGGCCAATTCGCTGTTCCAGATCGTCGGCGCACCCGCGGCATCGCAGCCAACGGCGCCACCCGACAATGTCATCCTGCTTCCCGAGCCCGACTACGCGGCGCTCGTCGCCGAGACCGAGCACGCCCGACCCGACCTGCTCACAACGCAATTGCATGTACTCACATCGCGCATCCTCGCCGAGGATCCGGCAGCCGCCTACGTGCAGGTCACTCAGGCCGCCAACAACCTCGACGCGCAACTCGCCGGAGCGGGCGTGGTCGGCGACAACCTCGGGGCCTCCCTCGACGCCGCGAGGTCCGACGCCAGCTACGCACGCGTGCTCTTCGTCTTCCTCGGACTGCCGGGAGCCGTTCTCGCCGCCCTTCTCACGATCGCTGCCGCGGCCGCGGACACCGCCGGACGCCGCCGCGACGACGCTCTGCTGCGGATCCGCGGTGCGCGCCTCTCAACGATCACGAGCCTTGCGGCGGGGGAGACCGCGGCCATCGGCATTGCAGGTGGCGCCATCGGCCTAGCAGGCGCCGCGCTTGCCATGGCAGCGGTATTCGGCGGCTCCGTAATCACCACGGCGTTCCTCAGGTCATGGCCGTGGTTCGCCGTCGCGTTCGGAGCCGGCATCGTGATCGCGCTGCTGGCAGTCCTGGCGCCCGCTGTCGTTGCCGCACGCGGCGCCACCGTCGCCGATTCCCGCCGGCAGCCGGAGTCGCGGACTCCATGGTGGTCACGCATCTTCCTCGATCTGATCCTCGTCGCCGTCGGTGCGGTGCTGTACCTCGTGACCACCCAGACCGGCTACTCGCTCGTGCTGGCTCCGGAGGGCGTTGCAACCATCAACGTGAACTACTGGGCATTTCTCGGCCCCGCCTTCCTCTGGATAGGGCTGGGGCTGCTCGGCTGGCGCATCTTGTACTGGGTGCTCAGCCGCAGGCGGATTGTGGCCGCTGCCGTGCGACCCCTCACTGGCAATCTGGCATCGACAACGGCCGCGACCTTCGCCCGACGCCGAGGCGTGCTCGCCCGGTCCGCCGTGCTCCTCGGCCTCGCCCTGGCGTTCGCCTCATCAACCGCGATCTTCAACAGCACCTACCAGCAGCAATCGGAGGTCGACGCGCGTCTGACCAACGGCGCCGACGTTCGAGTTGTGCTGCCGGACGGCGCGACAGCCCCGTCCATCTTGCCGACGATCTCGGGCGCACCCGGCGTCGCCCATGTCGAACCGCTGCAGCACCGCTACGCGTATGTCGGCACCGACCTCCAGGACCTGTACGGGGTCGACCCTGCGACGATCTCGAAAGCCACCTCCCTACAGGATGCCTATTTCCAAGGCGGAACGGCTTCCGAACTGCTGGCCAAGCTCGCCGCAACCCCGGATGGTGTGCTGGTGAGCTCTGAGACGGTGACCGATTACCAGCTCACCATCGGCGACAAGATCACCCTGCGTCTCGTCGACGGCTCTCATCCTCAGCCCACTCCGGTCGAGTTCACCTACATTGGCGTCGCTCTGGAGTTTCCGACCGCTCCCCATGACAGCTTCCTGATCACCAATGCCAGTTACGTGGCAGGGCAGACCGGCGACTCCACAGTGGGCACATATCTGGTGAGCACGGACGGCTCCAGTCCAGATGCAGTGGCGGCATCGCTCAGCGACGCCCTGGGAACGGCGGCAGCGGTCACTCCGATCGGAACAGCGCGCAGCAGCATCGGATCCAGCCTCACCTCGGTTGATCT
>JBDSAK010000512.1:0-2916 GCA_039922195.1 Mycobacteriales bacterium | reverse complement strand
GTCCACGGATCGAAAAGGGGTATGTCGGTGCGCTCACTCGCAGCCGTTGTCGCGTCCATTTCCACGGTGGTCGCGCTGCTCGCGATCGCGCCCGCAGCCTCAGCGCTGCCGACTGGGAGCAACAGCGCCTGGGATCGGCTCGACGTCTACTCCGGCCAGCTCACGGCCGCCCAGATCGCGAAGATCGTCGCCCTCGGCGTCGATCGTCATGAGCTCGGCATCTCCGGCTCGGGCGCCAAGGGTGGCGCGAAGGGCACTGTCCGCGTGTCGGCGATCCTCAGCGGCCGCCAGGTCGACGCACTGCGCGCCAAGGGCGTCAACCTGAGCGCCAAGACCGTCAACGGCCTCACCGCCGCGCAGGACGCCACCACGCAGGCGGCCGACGGCTTCAACGTCTTCAAGAAGTACGCCGGCCCCGGCGCCATCAAGGAGGAGTTCACCCAGACCGCCGCCGCCAAGCCCGCGATCACGAAGCTCATCAGCATCGGCAAGACGGTCAACAACCAGGACATCATCGCGATGAAGGTGTCAAGCGGCGCACGCCAGCTGCCCGACGGCTCGAAGCCGTCCGTGCTCTACATCGGCGCGCAGCACGCCCGCGAGTGGATCACCCCGGAGATGATCCGCCGGCTCATGCACTACTTCGTCGACGGCTATGCGACGGACGCGTCGATCCGCAACCTCCTCACCCAGAACGAGCTGTGGTTCGTCCCGACCGCCAACCCCGACGGCTACGACTTCACGTTCCAGGACGGCCAGCGGCTGTGGCGCAAGAACCTGCGCGACAACGACGGCGACGGCATGATCACCGCCGGTGACGGCGTCGACCTGAACCGCAACTTCCCGTACAAGTGGGGCTACGACAACGAGGGCTCATCCGACGATCCGTCGAGCGAGACCTATCGCGGCACGAGCCCGGGCTCCGAGCCCGAGACGAAGGCGATGGACGCGTTCGTCAAGAAGGTGAAGTTCAAGTTCCTCGTCAACTACCACTCGGCCGCGGAGCTGCTGCTCTACGGCATCGGCTGGCAGGTCGCGACTCCCTCGCCCGACGACGTCATCTACGAGGCGATCGCCGGCGACGACGCCAACCCGGCCGTGCCCGGCTATGACCCGGACATCTCGGCCGAGCTCTACACAACCAACGGCGAGACCGACGGGCACGTCACGAACCTCTACAACACGCTCGCGATGACGCCGGAGATGAGCACCTGCCAGGACGCGTCGGACGCCAATCCCAACGACGCCTACGAGGCAGAGGACTGCGACGACAACGTGTTCGCGTTCCCCGACGACGAGGCTCTGATCCAGGCGGAGTTCGAGAAGAACCTCCCGTTCGCGGTGGCCGTCGCCAAGTCTGCCAAGGACCCGTCCAACCCGGTGTCGGTGGTCGGCCGCACGGCCGAGAACTTCCGCGTCGACACGTTCGACGTCTCCTACGGCGATCCGCAGACCGTCGCCGTCACCGCGAAGCGCGCCCTCGGCCTCGAGAAGATGCAGTACCGCATCAACGGCGGCAGGCAGAAGTCTTCGTTCCCGACCGAGTGGAAGGGCGGCGAGCGCTACGGCAACGAGGGCGACGACTACTACCACGAGCTGCGTGGCGTCGTGACCGGCGCGAAGGCCGGCGACCACGTCGAGGTCTGGTTCACCGCGCTCAAGGGTGGGCTGAGCGGTGGCCTCGTGGCGAGTCAGCACTTCACCTACACGGTCGAGAGCAAGACGGGCGCGAAGGTGCTCGTGATCGCCGACGAGGACTACACCGGCGTCAACCCCGATTACCCGTCGGGCACGAACGCGCCCAAGTACGCGGCGCAGTACCGCGCGGCGCTGACGGCCGCGGGCTACAGCTCGGACCTGTGGGACGTCGACAAGCAGGGCGTTCCGCACGATCTCGGCGTCCTGAGCCACTACAAGGCGGTCGTCTGGTACGACGGCGACAACCGCATCACGCAGGACCCGGAGGACGAGGAGACCGACACCCCGTTCGGTCCGCTGCCAGACATCTCCGTCGCCGAGAAGGAGCAGTACCTGACGATGTCGGTGCGCGACTACCTCAACGCGGGCGGCAAGCTCATCCGTGCCGGCGAGACGGCCGGCTTCGAGGGCCTGCCGGGGATCAGTGACGTGGTCGGCGGCTTGTACTACGGCCTCAACGGCGACCCCAGCGCGGAATGTCACGTCGACACCGTCGCGGGCTTCTTCTCGGACTGCCTGATCCTGGCGAATGACTTCCGCCAGTACTACGAGGGCGCGTACGCGCGGACGGACTCGTCGAGTCCGGTGTCGGTGTCCGGGATCGCCAACCCGATCACGAGCTTCCTGGGGACGTTCGGCGGGCCCGTCGTCACCGGCGCGAACCCGCTTGACGAGGCGGGCACGTTCACCCCGACGAGCCAGGTCCTGCCGGTCGCGCAGTTCCCGCAGTTCGCAAGCCACGCCGCGGCGCGCTACACCTTCCCCGCGCCGAGCGGTCCGTTTGCGCCGGCCGTGGGCACCGGCTACGCCGCCGCCCAGCACGCCGACAACGCGTACATGCGCCTGACGAAGACGATCGATCTGACGTCGGCGTCGAGCGCGCAGCTGCGCTTCCAGCTGTCGGCGAACACCGAGCCGTCCTACGACAACGTGATCGTCGAGGCACACACGGTCGGACAGGACAACTGGACGACGCTGCCGGAGGCCGGCGGCGCGACGTCGACCGACCCGCCGGCGGAGTGCAGCGACCCAGGGTTCCTGCTCGACGCGCACCCGTTCCTGCGTCACTACCTCGGCGGGGAGGATTGCACGGCGGCTGGAACGACGGGCACGTGGAACGCCATCACCGGCGACACCGGCGGCTACCAGCAGGTCGCCTACGACCTCGCGCCGTTCCTCGGACAGCAGGTCGAGGTGTCGATCTCCTACGTGACCGAC
>JBDSAK010000511.1:0-4249 GCA_039922195.1 Mycobacteriales bacterium | reverse complement strand
TTCACCACGCTGAACGTGCCGGTGATGACGCGACTCGGCCTTGAGGAGCGCGCCGTGCTCGACACGCTCGTCGACGCAGGCGTCGCCCGCAGCCGCAGTCACGCGCTGGCCTGGGCGGTGCGCCTGGTCGGCCAGCACCAGGGTGACTGGATCCAGGAACTGCGCGACGCGTTGGTCGCGGTAGACCAGGCGAGGGCTACCGGCCCGACCGTCTAGCGGCCCGCCGCCCTTCGACGAAACGCCCGGCCGTCCGGGCGTTTTCGTCGTTTACGGCAAGTTTGCAGTGCGAACACCGGGTGTCGCGGGAAAGCTTGCGGGCATACACTCGGGAACCAACCTGATATCCGGGAGACTCCCGTGACCGTCACTGAGCTCAAAGCCGCGCCCACCACCCACGGGCGGCTGAAATCCTGGGTAGCGTCGATTGCCGATCTGACGCTGCCCGAACGCATCGTCTGGTGCGACGGATCCGACGCCGAGTGGACGACGCTGACCGACGAACTCGTCGCGGCCGGTACGTTCACCCGGCTCGACCCGGTGAAGCGGCCCAACAGTTTCTACGCCCGGTCCGATCCGCGCGACGTCGCGAGAGTCGAGGACCGCACCTACATCTGCAGCGAGCGGCGCGACGACGCCGGGCCGACGAACAACTGGGTGTCGCCCGCCGCGATGCGCACGACTCTCGAAGGTCTCTTCAGCGGTTGCATGCGCGGGCGCACGATGTACGTCGTCCCGTTCTGCATGGGTCCGCTCGGTTCGCAGCATTCGCAGATCGGGGTCGAGATCACCGACTCGGCGTACGTCGTCGTGTCGATGCGCATCATGACCAGGATGGGTACGCCGGCACTCGAGCAACTCGGCGATGACGGCTTCTTCGTTCCCGCGGTGCACTCGGTCGGCGCGCCGCTCGCGGCAGGTCAGGCCGACGTCCCGTGGCCGTGCAGCGACACGAAGTACATCGTGCACTACCCCGAGTCGCGCGAGATCTGGAGCTACGGCTCGGGCTACGGCGGCAACGCGCTGCTGGGCAAGAAGTGCTTCGCGCTGCGGATCGCGTCCGTACTCGGCCGCGACGAAGGCTGGCTCGCCGAGCACATGCTCATTCTCAAGCTGACGGCGCCGAGTGGAGAAACCCGATACCTGGCAGCGGCTTTCCCCAGTGCCTGCGGCAAGACCAACCTGGCGATGCTCATGCCGACGCTGCCGGGCTGGCAGGTCGAGACGGTCGGCGACGACATCGCGTGGATGCGCTTCGGCGCCGACGGCCGGCTGTACGCCGTCAATCCGGAAGCGGGCTTCTTCGGCGTCGCACCGGGCACCGGGGAGCACACCAACCCGAGCGCCATCGCGACGCTGCACTCGAATTGCATCTTCACGAACGTGGCCCGCACCGATGACGGTGACGTGTGGTGGGAGGGCCTGACCGAGACCCCGCCCGATCACCTCATCGACTGGCGTGGCAACGACTGGACTCCCGAAAGCCCAGAGCCGGCCGCGCATCCCAACTCGCGCTTCACCGCACCGGCCGCGCAATGCCCGACGATCGCCGGCGAGTGGGACGACCCGAACGGCGTTCCGCTGTCGGCGATTCTGTTCGGCGGGCGGCGCGCGGGCGTCGTACCGCTGGTCGTCGAGTCGCGGGACTGGGCACACGGAGTGTTTCTCGGCTCGACCGTGTCATCGGAAACCACGGCGGCGGCCGCGGGCGCAACCGGCCAACTGCGTCGCGACCCCTTCGCGATGCTGCCGTTCTGCGGCTACAACATGGGCGACTACTTTGCGCACTGGCTCTCCATGGGGAAGTCCACCGACGAGCCGTTGCTGCCGCGCATCTTCTACGTCAACTGGTTCCGCAAGAGTGCCGACGGGCGCCTACTGTGGCCGGGGTACGGCGACAACAGTCGCGTGCTCGCCTGGATCATCGGCCGCCTCGATGGCACGGCGACCGGCGACGAGACGCCGATCGGCGTCGTACCCCGCGTCGATTCGCTCGACCGCACCGGGCTCGACGTCAATGACGAGGACCTGCACGAGCTGCTGCGCGTCGACGCCGCCGAGTGGCGCGCCGAGGCGAAACTCATCCCCGATCACTTCGACCGCTTCGGCCGCCACCTGCCGACGCAGCTCTGGCAGGAGTACGACGCGCTGGTCCGGCGCCTCGAGGCCTAGCAGCCTCGGCCACGTGCGTATCAGTCGCAGCCGGCCATGCTCTTCATCACCCAGCCGCGTCGGCGAACTGGCGCGACGCGCAACTCCGCGTAGCCCGACTGCCTTGCGACGGCGTCCTTCGCCTGCGCGTCCGCCCAGTCGTGGGTGAATTGGCAGGACGCCATGCCGCTCGGCTCGCGCTCGCAGCCTTTCAACTGCAGGTTGACCGCCCAGCGGGTGCGCTGCATGTACCGCAGATCCAGCCGCGCACCGGGGTTGGTCACCTTCTTGAGTGCGGCGGTGTCGTGCCGGTTGTAGGCGCTGGCGAGGTAGCGCATCGCCGCCTCCGGCGTACGGAACCGCACCTGGCGCCGCGTCGACGAAGCGGCCGCGGCGGGGGCGTTTACGGCCATCCCGCCCGCGATGATCAACGTGAGGATCCCCGGTACCGCGAGCACTCTCTTCATCGCATCCCCTTGGCCGGTTGAAGTTGTGCACGGTTGGACGTGCCAACCGGCAAAACCTTGCGCCGCAGACAGAGTGTTCTCACCGGTACGCCGGCTCACGAGCGGGCAGGAGTGGGGGATCAGCATTTCGACGGGAGCCGGCACATGTTTCTCTTCTTCGGGATCACCCCCAAGACCAAGCGCTACGGGTTCGTGTCGTCGTACTGCGATGTGCACGGCGGTCCCGCGCAGCATGAATTGTCGTCGTACCGCTCGTGGTTCAAGTTGTTCTTCGTTCTGTCGCTCTTCCCGGTGGGCCGGGAGCGGCATCTGCTGACCTGCAGCCAGTGCGGCGCGATGTACGACGTCGCGCCGGAGGAGGCGCGCCGCCTCGCCACGCAGGCCGAGGACATCGACGTCACGATGGCGGGCGGCGGGTTCGGCGGCGGTCTGTTGCGGCAGATGTTCGGCGGCAGTGGCTTCGGCGGCCACGACAACCCTGAGCGACGCGATCGGTCTGTGCCTCCGGAACCGTATCCCTCGGCCGAAGACGAGTTCCGGACCACGCCGTACGCGAGTCCGGACGAGCCGATGCGGGTGCGGTCGAAGCGGATGGATGACGGCGGCTGAGCCCGGCGGTACCTCGAAGCGGCGCACGGTACCTTCTGAAGCAGTGATCCGGCTGAGCAGTGCGCTGACGCTGATGGAGGTGGACGTTGGGACTGCGCGGCGGCGTCTATCGCCTCTACGAGAAGCGCCTCGCTCGCCGGCTGCACGGCGCCCCGGTGCCGCGCCACGTCGGTGTGATCGTCGACGGCAACCGGCGCTGGGCGAAGTCGGTCGGTGCCACATCCGCACACGGTCATCGCAAGGGCGCGGACAAGATCGTCGAACTGCTCGAGTGGTGTGACGAAGCGGGCGTTGAGGTCGTCACGCTCTGGCTGCTGTCGACCGACAACCTGACCCGACCGCCGGGCGAGCTGCAGTCACTGCTGGCCATCATCGAGAACACCGTTCGCGAGATCGCGTCGACCAACGGTGACTGGCGGGTCAACCCGATGGGGTCGCTCGATCTGCTGCCGGAGTCGACTGCCGCCGTACTCAAGGAGGTCGCCGAGGCGACGGTCGATCGCAGCGGCCTGCTGGTCAACGCAGCGGTCGGGTACGGCGGCCGCCGCGAGATCGCCGACGCAGTGCGGTCGTTGCTCAGCGATCACCTCACCCGCGGTACGTCGCTCGAGGACGTCGTCGCGACCCTCGACGTCGAGCACATCAGCGAGCACATGTATACGCGCGGGCAACCCGACCCGGATCTGGTGATCCGCACGTCCGGGGAGGTACGCCTGTCCGGCTTTCTGCTGTGGCAGACCGCGCATTCGGAGTTCTACTTCTGCGACGCCTACTGGCCGGACTTCCGCCGCGTCGACTTCCTGCGTGCCCTCCGCTCGTACGCCCAGCGCCAGCGCCGCTTCGGCGTCTGATCGCGAGTCGGCCCGAGTCGGCCCGCTTTGGGTCGCTGCGGCGCGCGGCGTGGATGATCTGTGGCTTTGTTGATCTTGCCTCGCGCGTGAAGGACCACTCGGAGGCGCCACAGATCATCGCGACGGGCACCTAGACGGTGCGCCCGGTCGGCAGTGCAGGGCTGATGTGGTCGT
>JBDSAK010000510.1:0-2628 GCA_039922195.1 Mycobacteriales bacterium | reverse complement strand
GGAGGATCTTCGGCGTCATCGCGAGCGCGCCGGGCGATCCCAAATGAAGGTGGCCATAGCTTGAGACGGCAAGGTGTGTTTGAACGAGCGCCTGCGCGACTTCACCGTAAAGCGCTGAGATCTCGATGAGTTATTGAAGACGAGCAGCACTTTGCTGCCGTCCGGATTGGCGACCGCGACGTTGTCGAGCCCTGCGGTGGCGTAGTTGGGCCCGTGGTTCAGGGTCGTCGAGTTGTAGGTCACGAAGGTGTTTGACGCAATCCTGCGGGCACCTGGCCGAATGAACGAGCTTGCCTGTCCGAGCTGGTAGTAATCGCTGCTGTAGCGCACGGTGCCGGTATGTCCGTCGGCGGTCACGACACCGGTGCAGTACTGACACCCACCTTTCTCAACGGGACCGCCGCTGGGGTCCAGAGCGATATTCCACAGCATCACCGCGCTTGACCAATTGCGAAGCGACGCGATGAGCACTTCAGCGGTGGGGCCGGGCGAGATTCCCGGGGAGCACTCGGTCACGATCTGCTCGAGCCGAGGGACCCGCGCGTGCAGCCTGGTCATCGCACGCGGATTGCCGTAGTAGCAATGCCAGGCCACGCCCGCCAGTACGCGGGCGACTGCGGGATGGGTCGACAGTTTCCTCGCGTAGGCGTAACCCGCCCAGCTGAAGTCATAGCCGTAGATCCTGGTGTCGAGCTTTGCCGCGCGAAGCGCCGGAGCGAGGTTCGAGCTAATCCATCTTGCCTGGCTGGGTTGCGGGAAGTTCAGCCCGGGGTAGTACGACTGTAGTCCTGGCTCGTTCTGTGGCGTAATCGCGTTGACCGGGAGGCCGCGATGCGCGTACGCCCGCAGGAACTTGACGAAGTACTCCGCTAGCGGCTGATACGCGCTCGCCAGCAGTTCCGCGCGGTTTGCGATGTTGTCCAGCGAGCCGTTGCTCTTCATCCACCCGGGAGGACTCCAGGGGGTCGCCACGATTTTGACTCGAGAGTTGATGGCGCGCACCTGTCGCAGGACAGGAACGATGTAGCCATCGTCGTGCGCGACCGAGAACGTCGTCAGTGCCGGGTCCGAAAGCCCTCGCGGCATGTCGGCGTACGAATAAGGAATGCCGTCATGCGTGAAGTCCGATGCGCCCATGGGCACGCGCACGTATCCAAGTCGGATGCCGCGTGCCCCGTACAGCCTACGTAGCACGGCAGCCGCTGCCGGCGCCGAGAGCTGCTCGTGAAGCAGCCATGCCGCCGTGTCCGTCAGCGCGGCGCCAAATCCCGTGATGCGCTGATAGCGACTGTGATCGTCAACGCGGATCACCCGACCGCCGGGTCTCGCGCGTGAACCGAATCTCTTGTCAGGAAGACGGGTCAGGCGCTGCGCCAGATCGGCGGACGTCTGCACCACCCTCACCTTGTTCGCATCCACTCGCCCCGGCCGATTCGGACGAGCACCCGCGTCATCAGTCAGTACCGGCGACGCAGCAATGAGCGCGAGCAGCGCCATTGAGCCGCGGGCAGTCAACCCACCTCTGCGGTGGTCACCGATCAACGTTGCCAGAGAACGGAGCAGTTGAAGGAACCTTTTCACACCCCGCCGTACCTGCCCACCTCAGCCGCCGCGCACGCGCTCGTCACCGCGGCGGCGAAAGCGTCGACCTCCTCCGCGGTCGTGTCCCACGAGCACATGAGCCGAACCTCCCCCGTCGCCTCGTTCCACGTGTAGAAGTGCCACTCGTCCTGCAGCGCGCGCGTGGCCGCCGCGGGCAGGACGGCGAACAGCGCGTTGGCCTGCACCGGCTGGGTCATCGCCACGCCGGGCACGCCCGCGAGCGCGGCGTGCAGGCGCGCGGCCATCGCGTTGGCATGCCCGGCGTTGCGCCGCCACAGATCGTCGTCGAGCAGCGCGATGAACTGCGCCGCGAGGAACCGCCCCTTCGACGCGAGCTGCAGCGTCTGCTTGCGCAGGTACTCAAAGCCGTCGGCGAGCCCGGGGCGCAGCAGGATCACGGCCTCGCCCATGACCAGGCCGTTCTTCGTGCCGCCGAAGGACAGTGCGTCGACGCCGGCGTCGGTCGCGATCGCCCGCAGCGGAACGTCGAGCGCGGCGGCGGCGTTGGACAGCCGCGCGCCGTCGACGTGCAGCAAGAGATCGTGCGCGTGCGCGCAGTCGGCAAGCGCCGCCAGCTCGTCGACGCCGTAGACCGTCCCGAGCTCCGTGCTCTGGCTCACCGACACGACGCGCTGCTGCACCGCGTGCTCGTCGCCGATCCGGCCGATCTGCGCCTCGACGAGCGCGGGCGTGAGCTTGCCGTCGGGCGTCGGAACCGCTTGCAGCTTGACCCCGGCGATGTGCTCGGGCGCGCCCGCCTCGTCGACGTTGACGTGCGCCGTCTGCGGGCAGATAACCGACTCCCACGCGCGGCACATCGCCCGGAAGCACAGAACGTTGGCGGCGCTGCCGTTGAACACCAGGAAGCAGACGGCATCCTCACCGAACTGCGCGCGCAGCAGCTCCTCGGCGCGCGCCGTCCACGGGTCGTGCCCGTACGCGGGGGCATGCCCGTCGGTTGCCCGCGTCATCGCCGCGAGGACGTCGGGGTGTGCCGTGGCGTTGTTGTCGGAGGCGACGCCGTTC
>JBDSAK010000509.1:0-12952 GCA_039922195.1 Mycobacteriales bacterium | reverse complement strand
TCGCGCTGCTTCTCCGACGCGCACAGGAAGAAGTCGCCGCGCCGCAACTGCTCGTTGAGGGTGTTGACCGAGTTGATGACGGCGGCATACCGCTCGCGCTCCCCGAGATCGCGCGCCTGCTCGAGCTGCTCGAGATGGAAAGGGTCATAGATGTCGACGACGAGAACCTTGCGGCTCTTCTTCAACCACGGGTATACCTCGAGCAGAAACCCCTGGAAAATCAGGACGTCGCACCACTCCTCGAGCTTGCGCAGCTCGCGGTAGCCGTCAACCGAGCGCACCTTGAAGCGCGGGTGCGACGCGTCGCACGATTGCGTCGTGATCAGCTCGACTTCGTGTTCTTCGGACAGCGCGGTCGCGATCTCCCACGCCCGGATCGCCGGCCCGGCCATCTTCGCGGTCAGCGGATCGCCGGTGACGACGACGACGCGTCGCCGGGTCGCGAAATGCTCCTCGATGCCCATCGCCTCGACCACTGCGCGGTATCCCTCCAGGTAGCCGGCGTCACCCTCGGCGGGTTCGAGCGCCTGTCTGAACAGCGGGAACAGATCGCGATCGCTGCGCCGCCGAGCCCCTTGCACCCGCGCCCGCTCTTCGAGCAGCGAGGGCAGTTCGGCGATGAGCGCATCGATCGCGAAGACCGGCGCGAGAAAGCGCTTGGCGACGGTGAGTGTCTCTTCGTCTTCACGCCCGGCACCCGTCGCGAGGTCGAGCACGGAGGTGTCGACGTCGCCCCGCGCGACGCCGCGGCGAACCGCGAGACCCAATGCGGCCGGCAGCACGCGACCGAGAGTCTCGTCGTCGAAGTTCTTCACCATCGAAAAGAGCGCGTTGCGCTCGAGCAGGAAGTCCTCGCGCCACTGGCCGAACTTCTTCATCGACGCGTGATGCTTGTGGAACGCGATCGACTCGGGTACATAGCGGACCCGGTGGCCGAACAGGTTGAGCCGCCAGCCGAGATCGACGTCCTCGTAGAACATGAAGAACCGTTCGTCGAACCCCCCTACGTCGACGAAGACGTCGCGACGGACGAACATCGCCGCGCCGGTGCCGAACAACACGTCACGGCCCTCGTCGTACGCCGGCTCGTCCGGCAGGGTGACCTCGCGCTTGTAACCCATGCCGTAGAACGTGAGCGACCCGTCGACGTAGTCGACGAGCTGGCCGTCCCAGTCGAGCACCTTGCTCGCGACGCAGGCGATCGACCGGTCGCGCGAGAGCACGTCGATTGCCGCTCGGACCCACAGCGGATCGGGTCGCGCGTCGTTGTTGATGAAACCGACGTACTCGGCGTTCGTCGAGGCGACACCGAGGTTGCAGCCGCCGGCAAACCCTGTGTTCGCGGGAGACTCGATGACGACGGCCTGCGGTACGGCGGACCTGATCCGTTCGGCGCTCCCGTCACCCGACGCGTTGTCGACGACGATCAGCTCGATGCGCTCGGCCGGCCAGTCGAGCGCGTCAAAAGCGCGCAAGCACTCGATGGTGTCCTCGGCGCCGCGATAGTTGACGAGTACGGCAGCGACCCGCGGCGCGGTCACGAGGCCGCGATCTGCTCGTCGGGCCGGACCGCCCAGACCCCGCCGAGCGACGCGACGCCGTACGACTCGCGCGGCGTACCGACCTCGACGTCGAAGCGCATCGCCCGGTGCCGGTGGTCATAGGCGTGCACGCAGGCGTGGTCGTAGAGCGACGCCGAGATGTCGTAGGTGCCGGGTACCAACATGAGCCGGGGGATCGCGATGTCGGTGACGCCCGAGCCGCTGATCGACTCGGGCACCTGATCGGCGTCGCGGGTGTTGGGTCCGGTCACCTCGACGCCCGACAACGTGTGGATTGCCATGCCGAATACCGGCTTCGGAATCGGTCGCGACGCGCTCCAGTGGAAGCGAATCGTCACCGGCTCCCCGGTGCGCACCTTCGCCGTCGCGCGTCCGGAGCCGTCGAGCAGCTCCACGCGGTCGATCAGGGCCTCGCCGCTCCCCCACCGGCCGCCCGCGGAGCCATCGGTCGACTCGATGCGGTCGACGTGCGACTCGTCGACGTACTCGTCGACCACGTCGGACGGTCTGCCGACATCACGCAGTACGCCGCGGTCGAGCCAGGCCATCTCGTCGCACAGGTCGCGCATCGCGCTCATCGCGTGGCTGACGATGACGACGGTGCGGCCGTCGTCGCGGAACTGGTTGAACTTCTCGCTGCACTTGCGCTGAAAGGCCTCGTCGCCGACCGCGAGCACTTCGTCGACGAGCAGGATCTCCGGGTCGACGCTGATCGCGACCGAGAAGCCGAGCCGAACGTACATGCCGGACGAGTAGTTCTTGACCGGGGTGTCGATGAACTGTTCGAGCCCGGCGAACGACACGATCTCGTCGAACTTGCCGGTGATCTCCTTCTTCGACATGCCAAGAATCGCGCCGTTGAGGAAGACGTTGTCGCGACCGGACAGCTCCGGGTGGAAACCCGAACCGAGTTCGAGCAGCGCGGCCATCGAGCCGTTAGCGGTTATCGAGCCGGCATCAGGCCGCAGGATCTTGGCGATGCACTTGAGCAGCGTCGACTTGCCCGAGCCGTTCGTGCCGATGATGCCGAACGTCTTGCCGACCGGGATCTCGAGCGACACGTCCTTCAGCGCCCAGAACTCGTCGTATGACGCCCGGCCCCGGCGCATGATCGCCGCCTTCAGCGACTGGTTGCGCTCGTGATAGAGCCGGAAGCGCTTGGAGACGCCCGACACGACGATGGCGGTGTCGTTGGAGCTGCCAGTGGTCACAGCTCCTCCGCCAGCCGGCCCTCGAACCGCGAGAACAGCCAGTAGCCGCCGAGCAGAGCCACGACCGCAGCAACGGCGCAGAACACCAGGGTGCCGGTCTCGGGCCACCGCGAGTAGTAGAAGACGTCGCGGAACGCCTCGACGAAACGCGTCATCGGGTTCATGCGGTAGATGGAGATGGGCGACAGGCCTGCAATGTGCTCGTGCGGGACCGCGGTGCGGACTCCCTCGACCACCTTGAAGTGCGGGTCGAGATTGCGCACCAACTGGTCGGGATACACGATCGGCGTGGCGAAGAACCACAACTGCATGAGGATCGCGACGAAGTGCGCGGTGTCGCGGAAGTACACGTTCGCGACACTGAGCGCGAGCGCGATACCCAACGCGAAAGCGGTGAGGAGTACGACGAGCAGCAGCACTATCGGCAGCCACTGGAAGACGAAACTGCCGAAGGCGAGCAGCACCACGGCGTACACGAACAGCTCGGTAAGAAATGTCACGTCGAAGGCGAGTACCGAGGAAGCGACCAGCACTTCGCGCGGGAAGTAGACCTTCTTGATGAGGTTGCTGTTGCTGATCAGCGACGTCATCCCCGTCGTCACCGCATTGGAAAAGAAGGTCCAGGCGAGCAGCGCACCGAGCAGCCACAGCGCGAACGCCTTGATGCCGTTGTTTCCCGGCTCCAAGTCCCTGCCGGCCTTGAGCAGCACGCCGAAGACGAGGGTGTAGGTCGCCATGAGGGCGAGCGGGTTGACGAGCGACCACCCCTGGCCGAGCGCCGTCCGCTTGTACTTTCCACGGACTTCGCGCAGCGTCAGATTGGTGACGAGCTCACGCGACTGCGCGAGCTCAGCAAGAGCGGTCAACGTGCCTCCTCGGCGGCTGAGTCTACGGGCGAGCAGCCCGCCAACTCGCCGCTAGGCTGCGTGCTCATGAGAGTGGCGGTCGTCGTACCTAGCTGGAACGGCGTCGACCTGTTGCCCGCGTGCCTCGACTCCCTGATCGCGCAAGATCCGTTGCCGGAGATCGTGGTCGTCGACAACGGCTCCACCGACGGCTCGCCGGAACTGGTCGAACGCGACTATCCGAACGTCGTACTCCTCAAGCAGCGCACGAACCTCGGCTTCGCCGGGGGCGTCAACATCGGCATCCACCATGCGCTCGCGTACGACGCCCAGTACATCGCGCTCTTCAACAACGACGCGGTCGCTCAACCCGGCTGGCTCGAAGCGCTCGTCGATGAAGCGGAGCACCACCCAGAGGCCGGCATCGTGACCGGGCGACTCGTCAGCGGCGACGGCTCGACGATCGACAGCACCGGCGACTTCTACTCCTGGTGGGGATACCCCTTCCCGCGCGGCCGCGGTGAGCCGAATGACCCCGGCCGGTACGCCGACCGGGAGGAGGTCTTCGGGGCGAGCGGCGGCGCCACGCTCTATCGGGCGCAGATGCTGCGCGGGATCGGGCTCTTCGACGAGGCGTTCTTCGCCTACTACGAAGACGTCGACCTGTCGTTCCGCGCCCAACTCGCGGGCTGGCGGGTGCGCTACACGCCGGCGGCGGTTGCGTTCCACGAGCAAGGGTCGACGAGCGGCCGAATCAGCGGGTTCCACCGATTCCACAGCCTCAAGAACTTCGTCTTCCTCTACATGAAGAACATGCCCGGCCGGCTCTGGCTGCGTCACCTCCCCCGGTTCCTCGCCGGCTTCGCGATGTTGTGTGCCGGGACGCTGCGGATGGGTCTGCCCGGAGCCCTGGCGCGCGCGCTGGTGCAGGTCGGGCGATCGGGGCCGCATCTCCTGCGCGAACGCAAGCGCGTGCAGGCGCTGCGGACCGTCCCGCTCCGTCGCATCGACGATTTGCTGTACAAGGACATGCCGCCCGGTCAGGTCCGCTTCTTCGCCGTTCTCCAGGCGGCCCGCGTACGCCGCTAGTTTTTTCACCTGTTCTGCCAACCTGGGTGCCGCCCGGCGCCAGGAGTCGCTAGTCTGACCAGACAACGGGGTGAGTCACAGCAGCCCCATCAGTCTCACGCGTCACACCCGTACTTCAGGTGGACCTCCGTGCTGACGAACTACACAGTAACGACCCGCCCACCTCGGCCCCCGCCCTCAATGGCTCGAGGAGCCTGCTCTTGAAGTTGTTCCGAACGCACCTGTTCCGCGTCTGCACGGCGCTGTTCACGGCCGTCGCGCTGCTGCCGGGAGCCCCGGCCTCGGCGGCGCCGCCGCCCGCACCACGGCGGTTCGCGATGCCGATGCGAGCCATCAGCGCGCCGGCAGAGCCCTACGGGCAGTTTCAGGCCCAGTCGATCTGCACGAACGGCCCCACGCCTGCCGTGCTTGCGTTCCAGAAGCTCGTCATGGCTCGCTACCCCGGTTCGCGCGACCTCGGCATCACCCGCGGCTGCCGGTCCGGTGGGCGCAGCGAACACAAGGAAGGCCGCGCCTGGGACTGGGGCGTGCGCGTCGACCGGCCGCGCGAGAAGGCTTACGGGGACGACCTGGTCGGGTGGCTGCTGGCGGCCGACGCGCAAGGCGTCCGCGCGGCCAACGCCAGGCGCCTCGGCATCATGTACATCATCTGGAACCGAAAGATCTGGACCGCGAGCCAGGCAGGAATCGGCTGGCGCCCGTATTTCGGTCCCAACCCGCACACCGACCACGTCCACTTCAGCTGGACCTGGCCCGGCGCACAGAAGCTGACGTCGTACTGGACGGGTACGCCGTACGGGATCGGCACCGCCGGCGGCGTCCTCGACCCGCTGTGGGGCGGCGGCGGCTGGCTGCCGGCGGACCCCACCGATTCGCTGCGCCTGGTCGACTCGTTGCGCTGGTCCGACGGACGGATGTGGCTGGTCTCGCAGTCATCCGGCACGGGCGACGTCGTCATCGAGGAACGGTTGCCGACCGGCGAGCTGGGTTCGGCCTTTGGTGGCTCGGGGCGGACCCGGGTCACACCACCCGCCGACACGCTGATCAGCAGCGCGACGCTCACTGCAGCGGGGATGGTCGTGCTGGCCGGTTCGACACTTCCCCCGCCTGAGGCGGTTGCCGTGCCGACGCGCAATCTCTTCGCGATGCGCGTGCTGACCTCTGGCACGCCGGACCCCGCGTTCGGTATGGGCGGATACACCTGGTGGGACCTCGGCGGTGACGAAGGCGCCGCCGCCGTGGCCATGACCGGCGACGACATCCTGCTGGCCGGCAACTCGATCGTGTCCGGCATCTCCACCATGGTCGTGGTCCGGCTGACCCCGGCCGGCCTTCCAGCGGAGTTCGGCACGGCCGGCGCCTTCGTCGCGCCGGCGGGGAGCGTGGTCGCAGGCGGGTCGATCCTCGTGAACGCCGACGGTTCCATCCACGTCGGATGCGCGACCTCGAGCGCAACGTGCGTCGCGAAGCTCACTCCGGGCGGTTCGTTCGATCAGACCTGGGCGGGGGGTGGCGTCACCGGAATGGGCGGCGTGCCCGGCACCGTCGTTCTGGCGCGAGGCCCGGCCGGCACCCTCTACGCGACGTTCTTGCAGACCAACGGCTTCGCCGGCATCTACCGGCTCAACTCGATGGGCGTCGGCGATCCAACGTTCGGCTCCGGCGCCGACTGGCTGCAGTCGTACGGCACGGCGGGCTGCACCAACAGACCGACGGCGATGACCGTGCGCAGCGACGGCTCCCCGGTCATCGCGGGGTTGCTCGAAGGTTGCGGCAAGGGTTTCGTCGCTCGCCTGTCGATCGACGGGCCGCACGATCCCACGTGGGGCAACGCCGGCGTAGCGACGTTCACCGACGTCGCGGGCCTCCCCGTCGCAGCGGTCCCTCACGTCGCGTTGCAGGCCGACGGCCACGTCGTCGTCGCGGCATTGGGCGGTGGCACGAGCGGCTACGTCACGAGCGTCGGCCGCTTCACGACGTCGGGGCCGGTCCAGGCGCGTACCGTCGCCGTCACATCAGCCACCAAGATCGCGTACGGCGCACCGGTCAAGATCAACGCCGTGGTGCGTTTCACCAACACCTTCCGCCTCGCGGACGGCGTACCGGTGACCTTCGAGTCGAGGGCCGACGGAGCGGTCGACTGGGCACCGGTCGGACCGGCGACGAGCACCGTCGGTGGTGTCGCGACGCTGACCGTGACGGCCGGCGCTCATGCGTCGTACCGCGTTGTGTCGGGCGAGACGACCTCGCTCTTCGGCGCCACGTCATCGCCGGTCGGTTTCCGCGTCAACTACGCGCTGACGCCCAAGATCGTCGGACCGGTCGCGCCCGCCAAGCTGTTTGCGCGGCAGGGCGTCACGCTCTCGATCACCGCTGCTCCCGCCCGCCCCGGGCGGCGGATCTGGCTGCAGCGATACGACAAGAACAAGTGGCGCACCGTCGCAACGCCGGCCCTCGACGCTCAGAGTTCGGCGAGTGTGCGCTTCGCGTCGCAGACACCGGCGACGGTCCGGTTCCGCTGGGTGATCTTCGGCGATGCCGCGCTGGACGGGTTCACGACGCCGACCCAGTCGGTGCTCTGGAATGCCCGTCCGGTGCCGGCGAAGCCGAAGCCGCCGGTACCGGCACCCACCGCGACGACGCCGCCGCCAGCGCCCCCGAATGCGCCGGGGCCGACAGGGACCGCCACGCCGGCACCTCCCGCAAGCAGTCCCCCGGTGCCGGATCCGACGGTCCCTCCGCCCAACGGCTGACGGCTCGGGCTGGGGGCGGCACCCGACGACGGCTCGACGCTAGCCGCGGAACGCGTCGCCCGCTTCGGCGAAGGCCGCCTTGAGCGCGTCCCGCCACGGTCGCATCGGCGGTACGCCGGCGCCGGCCAGAGCGGCACCCGAGAGCACGGAGTACGCCGGACGCGGCGCGGGCAGTGGGTAGTCAGCGGTCGTGCACGGGCGCACGCGCATCGGGTCCGCGCCGACTTCCTCGAAAACGGCGCGCGCGAAGCCGCACCAGGTCGTGTCGCCGGAGTTGGTGCAGTGGTAGATCCCGTAGGCGCGCGTCGACGCGAGCGCGACGAGTGACTCGGACAGATCGCGCGACCAGGTCGGCGATCCGCGCTGGTCGTCAATGACCGTCAGCGTTTCGCGGTCACGCTCCAGCGAGGCCATCGTCCGCACGAAGTTCTTGCCCCCGGCGCCATACAGCCACGCCGTGCGGACGACGTACGACGACGGCGCGAGCGACCGCACCGCCTGCTCGCCGGCGAGCTTCGTGCGGCCGTACGCCGACTTCGGGCCGGTCGGTGAATCGACCTCGTAGGGCGTCTGCGCGTCGCCGGGAAAGACGTAGTCGGTCGAGATGTGCACGAGGTCGGCGCCGGCCCGCGCGCACGCGCCGGCGAGATTGGCCGGGCCGACAGCGTTGATGAGATGCGCGGCCGCCTCGTCCGCCTCGGCACCGTCGACGTTCGTGTACGCCGCGCAGTTGAACACCACGCTGTCGGTGCCACTCGACCACTGCGAGATCAACCCGTCGGCGGCGTCAGCGTCGGTGATGTCGAGGTCGTGGATGGTGAGCGGCCGCACCTCGTGGCCGCCCGCGGCGAGCACTGCTTCAAGGTCGGTGGCGAGCATGCCACCGGACCCGATGATGAGCGCCCTCACGTGGCCGGCGCGACCTTGGCCTTGAGCGGTTCCCACCAGGCCCGGTTGTCTCGATACCACTGCACAGTCTGCGCCAGGCCCGCATCGAACGTCGTCCCCGGTGCGTAACCCAGAGCGCGCAGCTTGCCGTCGTCGATTGCGTAGCGACGGTCGTGGCCCTTGCGGTCCTCGACGTACTCGACGCTGGTCTCCCACGCCGCGCCGCACGCTTCGAGCAGCTTGCCGGTCAGCTCCTTGTTGTTGAGCTCCACGCCGCCGCCGATGTTGTAGTAGTCGCCAGGCGCGCCCTTCTCGAGCACCAACTGGATGCCGCGGCAGTGATCGTCGACGTGCAGCCAGTCGCGCTCGTTCTGCCCGTCGCCGTAGAGCGGCACCGGGATGTCGTCGATCGCGTTGGTGATGAAGAGCGGGATCACTTTCTCCGGGTAGTGGAACGGCCCGTAGTTGTTGCTGCAGCGCGTCACCGAGATGTTGAGCCCATGCGTCACGTGGTAGGCGCGCGCCAGCAGGTCGGCGCCGGCCTTCGCCGCGGAGTACGGCGAGTTGGGCTCGAGCTTGTCGTCCTCGACGAACGCGCCCTCCTCGATGGACCCGTAGACCTCGTCGGTCGAGACATGGACCACGCGCGGTACACCGACCCGCAGGCAGGCGTCGAACAGTGTCTGCGCCCCGAGCACGTTGGTGACGACGAAGTCGGCGCCGCCGTCGATCGATCGGTCGACGTGGGTCTCCGCGGCGAAGTTGACCACGGCGTCGTGCCCCGGCAGCAGCTCGGCCAGGATGGCCCCGTCCACGATGTCGCCCTGGACGAAGCGGTAGCGTGGGTTGTCGGCCACCGGCGCCAGGTTGTCGAGGTTGCCGGCGTAGGTCAGCTTGTCGAACACCGTGATCTCGACGTCGTCTCGCTCGGTCAGCAGAGTGCGCACGTAGTGCGAGCCGATGAAGCCCGCCGCACCGGTCACGAAAAGCCGCATTGGGGGTGTCTCACTCCTGCTCGGGGACCCGCACATTGTGGCAGCCGCCGCGCCGGGGCGCGCGCCTCGCCGCCGACCCCCTGCGCGCGGTTATCCTGTGTTCCGGCCCCGACGCGACGACGGCCCGGCGCAAGGTTCCGTACGAGCCCGGCGTCGAACCCTGCATGACCGGGCAACAGTCCAGAATCGCTACTCGCATCGAGGAGGGCCTGCACGCGGTGGCGGACATCACACCCGATCCGATCAGCCGGCCGGTGACCGCTGTCTCCCCGGTTGTCGAGGCAACCGCACCCGCACTTCCGGCCAAGCTCAACCCGCGTGGCTACGTCAAGCCCAAGCGCCGCCGAACACCGCGCGTGCTGGCCTGGCTGGCCGTGGCAACCTCGACGTTCGTCCTCGTCGGCAGCGCCGCTGCCTACCTGGGTTACAAGAAGCTCGAGAACAACCTCGTCAAGATGCCGATCGAGGCACTGAAACCCAACCCCCCCGCCGGCGCCGCCGCCGCACCCGGAGCGGTCGTTCGGCCGCCGAAAGCGCCGGGGGCCAAAAATGACACCAACTACCTGATCATCGGCTCGGATTCGCGCGAAGGAGCCTCGGCTGCGGACCTGAAGGCCTTCAGCACCGAGGACGAGCCCGGTCAGCGCAGCGACACCATGCTGCTGGTCAACATTCCTGCGGGTCGCGACGGCGCCTACGTGCTGTCCTTCCCCCGCGACTTGTACGTCGAGATCCCCGGCGAGGACGGCAAGCACAAGATCAACTCTGCCTTTTCCAAGGGTGGCCCGAGCCTCGCGATCTCGACCGTCGAGCAGCTGACCCGGGTGCATATCGACCACTACATCGAGATCAAGTTCGCGTCGTTCCTGCGGATGGTCAACGCGCTGGACGGCGTCGAGATCTGCGTGCCGAAGGCGATGAAATCGCAGCTCGCGGGGCTCAACCTGAAGGCCGGCACGCAGATGCTCAACGGGTCGCAGGCGCTCTCCTACGTGCGGGCCAGATCGTTCGACAAGGACAGTGAGTACCAGGACGGCCGCGCCGACCTCGGGCGGATCGAGCGGCAGCAGAAGTTCCTCGGCGCGATGGTGCAGCGGGCGACCAGCTCGGACGTCCTGCTCAGGCCCAACCGGCTCATCAGATTCCTCGACCGAGGGACCAAGGCGCTCGGTGTCGACGACGGGTTGTCCACGAACGACCTGAAGGAACTGGGCCTGCGGTTCCGCGACCTCGATCCCAAGAAGGTCGTTTTTGCCACGGTGCCGAACTACGACCCCGGCAAGAAGATCGGCGGGCAGAACGTCCTGCTGCTGAGCGAGGACGAAGCAGAGCAGATCTTCACCGCCATCCGAGACGGCTCGATG
Organism: Mycobacteriales bacterium; assembly: GCA_039922195.1. GTDB lineage: Bacteria > Actinomycetota > Actinomycetes > BP-191 > BP-191 > JBDTYE01. Next base: position 2,245 of record JBDSAK010000509.1, on the reverse strand, counting down.
CGTGAAGACGGAACTCCCGCCCAGGCACCGTCGATCGACACCGGGCCGAAACTCACCGTCGCGCCGGCCAACATTCACGTCCGCGTGCTCAACGGCACTGACGTCAAAGGCAAGGCAGGAGAGGTCCGCGACGACCTCAAAGCGCGCGGCTACCTGACCGGGGACATCGGGACCGCGCCCAGTGAACAGCAGGGGGAGACGGCGACCGTGATTCGCTACGGTCCCGACCGCGAGGAGTCCGCTCGCACCCTCAACCAGTCCATTCCAGACTCGCGCGTCGAGTTGGACGAGACCCTGGGCAGCACGCTGACCGTGATCGTCGGCAGTGATTATGCGGGCACCCGGAAGGTCACTGTCGCCCAGCCGCGTCCGTCCGGGTCTTCGTCACCCGCTCCGAAGCCCAAGACCGCGGCCGACGCCTCCGCGTGCTGATGGTTCCCTGATGCGCCGGCTGACCCTGGCGGAGCTCAGTCGTGCCGTCGCCGACGCGTCACTGCCCGAACGCTCGGGGGACTTCGCGTCGTACATCCGGGCGGGCGTGGCGCGCGACGGTGCGAAGCCGTTCATCACCTGGTACGACGACAGCACCGGCGAGCGCATCGAGCTGTCGTACCTGACGTTCGCCAACTGGGTGTGGAAGACCGCCAACTACCTGCGCGACGGCCTGGATGTGCAGCCAGGTGACAGCGTCGCAACACTTTTGCCGGCGCACTGGCAGACGGTGGTCGTCTGGTACGCGGCGTGGGCGGCCGGGGCGGTCGTCACGCCGGTGACCGTCGAGGAGTTGACCGGCAGCGACGTAGCAGTGGTGTTCGCGCGGGAGGCCGACCTGCCGGCTGTCGTCGCAGCGGCGGGGACATTCACGGAGGTTGTCGGGCTGTCGCTTCGGCCGATGGCCGCGCGGCTGTCGAGCGGCGCGCCGGGTTGCGAGGACTACGCCGTGGCGGTGCCTGTCCACGGCGATCAGTTCGTTCCGGCCACGACGGTGCCGCTCAGCGCGCCGGCGCTGCCCGGATGCTCCGGCGCACAGGTACTTGCGAGTGCTGCGGCAGCGGCGGCTGTTCTCGGCCTGACCTCGAGCGACCGGCTGTTCGTCAGCGTCGACATCAGTCACCCCGACACCTTTGTCGCCACCGTCGGTGCAGCCTTCGACGCCGGCGCCGGCGTGGTTCTATCCCCGTCGCCAGCCGAGTCGCGGCTCGCCCGCCGCTACACCGACGAGCTGGTGACCGTCGTCGTCGATCACTGACCCACCACCAAGCCGGACCGCCCCTCGGGCGCTCAGCGCGTTCGCTACCCCGCGAGGAGTACGCCGACGGCGTAGTTGAGGTGGAGGCGGTCGCCCTTCCAGTCCGGTGGCAGTGTTTCCGCGGAGACGTCGGCGCCGGTTGCGGCGTTGCTGGCTGCGAGCCGTTCGGCGCTTGAGGGGGGCAGCCGCGGCACGGCGGGTAGCAGCCATCCGGCGGGGACGCGCACGTCGATCCGGCCGGTCGTGTTGCGGCTGAACGAGTAGCCGCCTTCGTGGACGAGGTGGTGATGGTAGGAGCAGAGCGAGCAGGACCAGGTTGGTCAGGTCGGTGGGGCCGCCGCGGTGCCACGGCACGATGTGGTGCACGATGAGGCGCTTGGTGCGGGTGCAGCCGGGGAACTGGCAGCACCGGTCGCGGGTCTGGACGGCGCGGCGCATCCCGGCGACCAGACGCTCGAGATGCGTCGCGGTGGAATGCCGCGCGCAGTCGACCAGCGTCGCCTCGGTCGCGGGCGTGGCGACCCGGACGCGTTCGCGGGCGGCGCCCGCGCCCAGCGAGCAGCGCCACGCCAGCCAGTGCGCGCAGGAGAGCACGCCGATACCGCCCCAGGCTTCGCGGGCGTCGAACTCACCGACCAGATCGACGAACGTCGCCTCCCCGGCAGCCAGGTGACCGGCCCATTCGGTCAGCGCCGATTCCAGCTCCGCGTCCGTCAACCCGGCCACATCAGCAACATCCACAGTCATGCCCAACCCCCTCGAAAGACCAGTGCCAGCAGGCTATTCGCGAGGTCCGACAGACCAGTCAGCGGGTCGACACGATCTGCTTCACGACGTCTCCGCGGAAACGTCGTAGATCAGGGCGCGTAGGTTCGCGTCGACGGCGAAGTGCGGCGATGAGCAGTATTCGCTTTACGGTCGGGGTTCGATCTGGGTCGCGCATCTCCTAGTTGCAGTACGAGCGATCGATGGCTGCGCGCAGCGCTGGGTCGTCCG
>JBDSAK010000508.1:0-7106 GCA_039922195.1 Mycobacteriales bacterium | reverse complement strand
GACTACGAGACCGGGCTGCGAGCCGTCGAGCTGGTCCGGCCGACCGTGCCGACGGGGGTGTCGATGGCCCAGCAGGCGCTGCGCTGGGTCCTGATGCACCCGGAGGTCACCGTCGTCATCCCGGGGGCGCGCAATCGAGCGCAGGTGGAGGCGAATGTGGCCGCGGCCGGCGTACCGCCGCTCGATGACGCCGCGATGGCGCGCGCCGCCGCGATCTACGACGAACTGGTGCGCCCGCTCGTACACGGGAAGTGGTGATCGCGCCGCCAAGTGGCGCACCCGCTTAAGCCGGGTGGCCTAGCGGTCGACACAACGGGAGTCGTGAAGGATTCCTCCGTGCCCCAGGCGAGCGCAGCCTCGCGGCGTGCGCGGTCCGCGGCCGTCCTCGTCGTAGTCATGCTGGCCGCCACGTCGGCGCCGCCGGCGAACGCTGACAAGATCGGCACCGCCCAGGAGCGCGCCAACATCCTGCGTGCCCAGCTGGACTCCCTGCAGGCCCAGGCAGCCATCACGGTCGCTGAGTACGAGACCGTGCACGAAGACCTCGAACGGGCCGTCGGTGAAGCGATCAGCGCCGAGATCTCACTCCGAGACGCGCAGTCCAGCAACGCCAATGCCCAGGACTTGGCCTCGGATCGCGTACGCGCCATCTACAAATCCGGCGGGCGCACCGCGATGTACGCCGCGGTCCTGAAGGCTGCCAATCCGCATGAGGTACTGGCGCGCGTCGCGAACATCTCGGCCGTCGTCGAGGTTGACACCGTGAGCGTCGACCGCGCGACCTTCTCGCAGCGCCGCGCCCAGGTTGCCGTCGGCACGTTCGAAAAGGCCACGTTGCAGCGGCAGGAGCTCGAGCGGGTTGCCGACGAGAAGACGACGCAGATCGAAGAGCTGATGGCCGCGCAGGAGCAGGCCGTCGCTGGTGCCGATGCCGAGGTCCAGGCGTTGATCGAGGAACAGCGTCGGGTCGCGGCCGCCGCCCGCCAGGCCGCCGCTGCAGCCGAGTCCGCGCGGCTCGCCGCTCTGGCGCAAGAAGTAAGCGTGGGCGATCTGGCAACCGCCTACCAGCCGGCCGGCGGCACGTACGCCTGCCCGACCGGATTGCACGCCAACTTCATCGACAGCTGGCACTTCGCCCGTTCGGGTGGGCGGCTGCATCAGGGGACCGACATGTTCGCCCCGGAAGGTGCGGGTGCCTACGCCGTCACCGACGGCGTCGTCGACAAGTGGGGCAATGGTGGACTCGGCGGCATCAGTTTGTGGATCCGCGCCGGCAACGGTGATCGCTACTACTACGCACACAATTCGGTGAACATCGCGGCGGTCGGTTCCCAGGTGCGGGCAGGCGAGCTGGTGGCCCTGGTCGGCCAGACCGGAAATGCGGCCGGCACACCGCCACACGTGCACTTCGAGGCTCACCCCGGCGGCGCCGGCGCGGCGAACCCCTACCCGTTCCTGGCAGCAATCTGCGGCATTCGCTGATACCAGACATATCGGATAGACCTGCCTAACCTCGGTGTCGTCCGCGCCCCTGAGGGCATCGCTTGGTCAAGACATAACCAAGCGACAAGGGAGGCCACGTGACTGCATACGAGCAGGCCACCGCGACCACGGGAACGACCACTGACCGATCCGCGACCGATTCGGTGAAGGATCAGGCCGGCGCGGTCGCCGGCACAGCCAAGAGCGAAGCCGGCAACGTCGCCGGCGCCGCGACGCACGCGGCCTCGGACGTAGCCGGTACGGCGAAAGAACAGGTCGCCAACGTAGCCACCGAGGCCAAGAGCCAGATCGGCACTCTGGCCACGCAAGCCAAGGCACAAGTTTCCGAGCAGGCGACGGCACAGACGCAGAAGGCGGCCGCGACAACGCGTAACTTTGCCGACCAGCTGCAGGCGTTGGCCCGCGGCGAACGCACCGAAGGCGTGGCGACCGACATCGTTCGCGACATCTCCGACCGGGTGCAGATGATCGCCACGAAGCTGGAGAGCACCGAGCCACAGGAGTTGCTCGACGAAGTGCGCCGCTACGCGCGCAACAAGCCAGGCATGTTCCTCATCGGTGCCGTGGCAGCGGGTTTCATCGGCGGACGTCTCGTCAAGGGCGCCACGGCCGACTCCGACTCCGATTCCGACCAGAAGTACAGCGGCAGCAACGGCAGCAAGGGCGTGTGGGCGGGCAGCACCGATTCGACGTACACGCCGCGCTACGGCGGTACGGCCGGTGGTGCCACGACGTCCGGGCGCGAAGCTCCGACGACCGGTACCGGGCACGCTGCGGGCCACGGCGCGGACACCTACCCGGACGAGCCGCGCCCGGGCAGCTTCGGTGGGTCGATCTAGATGAGCGATCCATACCCGACCGGGACTGGCACATCGTCGGTGCGCTACAGCCCCAACTCTGATGGCGTGCGTGACCATGACGACACTCGGGATGTTTCCGACTCCTCCGTGGGCCAGTTGATCGGCGAGGTTGCAGCCGACCTGTCGACGTTGATGCGCAAGGAGATCGAGCTCGCTCGCGCTGAGCTCACTGTCGAGGCCAAGAAGGCCGGCAAGGGCGCCGGACTCCTCGGCGGCGCCGGCTACGCCGGCCACATGCTGGCGTTGTTCGTGTCGCTGGCGCTCGCCTGGGCGATCGCCGATCTAGCCGACTTCTCCCTCGGCTGGGGCTTCTTCATCGTGGCCGCCGCGTGGGGCATCGCCGCGGCGGTTCTCTACAGCAAGGGCCGCGCGCAGTTGAAGAAGGTAGAGCCCAAGCCGGAGCAAACCATCGAAACCTTGAAGGAGGACGTCCAGTGGGCAAAGAACCGGGCGAAATAAGGGCCGAGATCGAGCAGACCCGGGCCGAGCTCGGCCGGGACGTCGACACACTGACCGAGAAGGTGAGTCCGGCCCGCGTGATGGAGCGCAAGGTCGACAAGGTCAAGGACGCCTTCTCCGATGCTAAGGACAAGATCATGGGTAGCGCGGACGAAGCGAAGTGGAAGGTCGGAAGCGGTGCGGCATCGGCCGGGGGCCCGATGAGTTCGGCGGGACACGCCGTAGGTGACGCCGCTTCAGCCGTTGGCGACGCGGCTTCAACGGTCGCGTCGACCACTGCCGACGTTGTGACAGGAGCACCCGAGTTCGCGAGGCAGCGCGCGCAGGGCAACCCATTCGCGGCGGGCCTGGTGGCGTTCGGCGCCGGTTGGCTGGCATCGACGCTGTTCCCGGCCACCAAGCTGGAGAAGCAGGCCGGCCACGCGGTCAAGGACCAGGTGACCGAGCCCGTGAAGTCGGGGCTGTCACAAGCGGCGACCGAGATGAAGGACAATCTCGAGCCGCTCGCGATGAACGCGATGGAGTCGGTGAAGGCGACAGCGTCCGACGCGGCGTCGGCCGTCAAGGAGACTGCCACCGACGCGACCAGCGAGGTCAAGGAGCAGGCGAAGGAAGCCGCGACAACGGTCAAGGAGAAGACGACGGGCGAGTCGCAGTACTCCAGCAGCGGGACCGGCTACACCGGCACCTAAGCGCTCCAGCAGCGAAGGGCGCGGCTTCGGCCGCGCCCTTGCGCGTGTCCGCTCCTCGAACCCGTGTCAGAATCCGGCATCCAACCGAGGAGCTGGCGATAGGCGCGCGAGTGCGAAACCGGATGTCCGTCGTGGCGGCGTTGCCGATACTGCGCCGGTTGGGCTTCCATCTGCGCCGGATCACCGGCGGGGTCGACCCCAGCTTCTTCGGCCGGCTGCTCGCCGGTCTCGGTGCGTTCGTCGTCATCGCCGCGGCGATCGTGACCGCGATCGAGCGGCCGACTGACGGCGCGCGGCAAACCCTCTCATCATTTTTCGAGAGCTTCTACTGGTCGGTCACCACCGTCATGGGGTCCGGAAACTCCGCGTACGTCACATCGCCGGCGGGCTTCGTCGTCAGCTGGGTGCTGGTGCTGTTCGGCGTCGCCATCGTCGCCTCGATCACCGGAGCCCTCGTCGGGTTCGTCATCGACTACCTGCTGAAGGAAGGCCAGGGTATGGGGGCTTCGGGCTACCGCGGACACATTGTGATCTGCGGCTGGAACAGCACCGCACGCGACCTAGTGCATGAGCTGTCCACCGATGAGTACGCCGCGAAGCTCGTGCTGCTGCACAACGGGGACAAGAACCCCGCCGGTTCCGAGGTCTACTTCGTCGCAGGGGACATCAGCAACGTGGACGACCTGCGCCGGGCCGGGATAGAGGAGGCAATGACGGCCGTCATCTGCCCGGCCGATGCGAGCAACGAGGCCGACATGAGATCGATCCTCTCGGTCATGGCGATCGAATCGATCGCGCCACACGTACGGACGGTGGTCGAGGTCAACAATCCGCGGCATGTCGAGCATCTGCGGCGGGCCAACGCGGACGAGATACTGGTGACGTCGCGAATCGCCTCTCGCTTGCTGGCGCGATCTTCGCTGTACCCAGGTCTGACCGAGATTGTCACCGACATCGTGTCGGGCGGCGAGGGTTCCGAGCTCTATCGCGTCGCGCTGCCGGCGGCGTACATCGGCATGTCGATCGACGAGCTCTCGTCTCGCCTGCGTGCCGAGCATCGGGCGACTCTGCTGGCGGTCAGCCGGGGCGGCGAGGCATTCGTCAACCCGCCGACGGGGTTTTGCCTCGAGCCAGGCGACGATGCTGTTGTCGTCGCCGAGTCACTGGGCACGCTCGCCCCGCTGAGGCTCAGCCAGGGCAGCGCTACAGCCTGATCACCACTCCCTCGAGCGGACCCAGTTCGACGGTGCCGGCGACCTCGCCGGTGCCCCGTTGCGGGACGGTTGACAACAACAACTGCCCGCTATCCCCGCCGGTCTTCGCCATGTCGAAGCTCGTTGCCGTGGCCGCGAAGTTGAGGACGACGACTATCCGATCGCCACTCGCCGCGCGCTCGAAGGCGAAGACATCGGCCCCCGCGTCGACCGACCGATAGTCGCCAAGCGTGAGCGACGCGAAGTCGCGGCGCAGCCCGAGGAGCCGCCGCGTCAGCCACAGCGCCGACCGGGGGTCGCCGTCCTGGGTCTGCGCGTTCAGCTGCTCGGCCCCCGCGATGATGGGCAGCCACGGGGCGCCGGTCGAGAAGCCAGCCCCCGCACCGACGCGCGACGGCGGCTGCCACGGAATCGGGCAGCGCTCGGGGTCGCGCCCGGCCACGTCGACAATCCTTGACGCCGGGACGACGCCGTCCGGCAAAGCGAGTTCTTGGCCCTGGAAGAGGAATGGCGTACCGCGCAGGGTGAGCACCATCATCAAGGCGAGTCGCGCCCGTAGGTCACCGAAGTCGTCGACGCCGTACCTGCTCGCCACTCTGTTGTGGTCGTGGTTCTCGAGCAACCAGTCGGGCCATGCCGCCGGGTTCGCGAGCGCATGCCATTCGTCGACGACGTCCCGGAATGCCGCGGCCGACCACGGTTGCAGGACGAATCGAAAGTTGTGCGCGAGATGCAACTCGTCGGTGGTGCCGACGTACTGCACGAGTTCGCGCTGATCGAGCAGGTAGACCTCGCCGATGAGGACGCGGGCGGCGTATTCATCAGCGACAGCGCGGATCTCGCGCAACCGGTCGTGCGTGCTCGGCCAGTTCTCGTCCATTCGCGCGCCGGCGTCGACCGCATCGGGTCGCATGCCCTGCGCGAGTGCCTGGCGCGCGTCGGCAACGACGCCTGGCGGGTTGTCGCGCAGCAACGGGTCCTTGCCGAGCCGATGCGTGACGTCGATGCGGAATCCGTCGACACCCCGGTCCATCCAGAAGCGCAGCGTTTCGTGCATTGCGGCGCGCAACTCGGGGTTCTCCCAATTGAGATCAGGCTGCTCGGGCAGGAACGAATGCAGGTAGTACTGCCCGCTCGCCTCGTCGAGTGTCCAGGCCGGACCGACGGCGTCGAAGCAGGACAACCAGTTGTTGGGCGGTCCGCCGCCCGGCGCCGGGTCGCGCCAGAGGAACCAGTCACGGTGCGGACTGTCGCGGTTCGCCTTGGCGTCGAGAAACCACGGGTGCTGGTCCGAGCAGTGGCACGGTACCCAATCGATGATCATTTTCATGCCGCGCTCGTGTGCGCCGGCCGTCAGCGCGTCGAAATCGGCCAGCGTTCCGAACAACGGGTGTACGTCGCAGTAGTCGGCGACGTCGTAGCCGAAGTCGGCCATCGGCGACGGATAGAACGGCGAGAGCCAGATTGCGTCGACCGGCAGCGACGCCAGGTAGTCGAGCTTGGAGGTGATTCCCGCCAGGTCACCGACGCCGTCGCCGTCCGAGTCCGCGAAACTGCGCGGGTAGATCTGATAGATGGTGCCGGTCTTCCACCACTCGCCGTCCGTCATGCAACCCCTGTCCCGCGCGGCTTTCGTCTGGGTTCCCGGAGCACCGTACATTCGTCCGCATGACCGCCGCTGAACGAACTGCCGCCATGGACATCGAGCACGAGCCGGCGACGTCCGTTCCGGAACCGCTGCGGCGCGACGTGCGGCTCCTCGGTGACACCCTGGGCGAGGTGCTGCGGGAGAGCGGCGGCGACGAACTGCTCGCGGATGTCGAGCGGCTGCGCGTGGCGGTGATCGCTGCGCGCCGCGGCGCCTCACCGACCACCGCGGACGACGTCGCCGAGATCGTGGCGGGCTACGACCTGGATCGGGCCGAGCAGGTGGCACGCGCGTTCACGGTGTACTTCCACCTGGTCAATCTCGCCGAGGAGCGGCACCGGGTACGTGCGCTGCGGGATCAAGGTCAAGCGGCCGGTGCGGTCCGCGGGTCGCTCGCCGCCGCTGCTCTCGGCCTGATCGACGCCGAAGGCGCCGACGCGGTAGGGGAACTCGTCGGGCGGCTCCGCGTGCAACCGGTGCTCACCGCACACCCGACCGAAGCGCGCCGCCGCGCGATCGTCAGTGCGATCGTGCGCGCGGGAGAGCAACTCGATCGGTTCGACGATCCGCGCGCGGCGACAGCTGAGCTAGCCGATGCGCGCCGGCACCTGCTCGAAGAGGTTTCGATCCTGTGGCGCACGGCGCAGCTGCGCTCGACCCGGCCGAGCCCGCTCGACGAAGTGCGCACCGCCATGTCGGTGTTCGACGAGACGCTGGTGCGCGTCGTACC